>NZ_CBCRZX010000008.1:0-141483 GCF_965137155.1 Stackebrandtia soli | reverse complement strand
GACCGGGGCGGGGACAGGGATGGGGCGCGACCGTCGCCGCCGGGTCGCCTACGATCGTGGGCGCGAATCGACTGAGACAACAGAGGGGGACGGCGTGCCGGACGTCATCACGAGCGCGACGAATCCCGTCGTCAAGCGGGTACGGGCACTCGCCGACCGCAAGAATCGGCGCCGCGAGTCGGTGTTCGTCGTGCACGGGATTCAGCCGGTGTGGCAGGCGGTCGACGGGGGCGCGCAGATCGACACGCTGCTGGTGGCGCCGGGACTGCTGACGCATGAGCCGAGCCTCGAGCTCGTGGACGAGCAACGGCGGCGAGGCACGCGCGTGGTCGAGTTCTCGGATGAGCTGTTCGGACGGATCTCCGACCGCGACCGCCCCGCCGGAATCGCCGCGATCGTCCATCAACGACTATCCACTTTGCAGGAATTGGGGACGCCGGAGCTGGCGATCGCGCTGCACGAGGTCGGGAATCCGGGCAACCTCGGCACCATTCTGCGGACTGCGGAGGCGGCCGGCGCGACGGCGGTGATCCTGCTCGGGGACACCACGGACCCGTTCGATCCCACCTCCGCCAAGGCGAGCATGGGTGCACTGTTCAATGTGTCCATCGCCCGCGCCGGAGTCGACGAGTTCTTCGCGTGGGCACGTGAGCGCGGCATCACGATCGCGGCGGCCGCCGGGGACGCGGCGCGCGACTACCGGGAGGTCGGATACGCGGCCCCGTTGACGGTGCTGCTCGGTAGCGAGGGCGACGGGCTCCCCGTCGAGGTGGTCGACGCCGCCGACCTCGCGATCAGCATTCCGATGAGCGGTAAGACGGAGTCCCTGAACCTGTCGATCGCGGCGGGGATCGTGCTGTACGAGGCCAGGCGGCACATCATCGGTTGAAGGCAGCCGGTTGAATCGGCGACCATGCCCGCGCGGAACAGAAGCACCGACGTCGCGGGGCGGTGAGTCGAACCTCAAGCGTCCACCGACGCCCGCAACTCATGAACCACGAACCATCGTCACGACAGGGAGGCGATGCGTTCGCGGGTCGGGACCAGGGCCCTGACCTCGCTGCCCCTCGCGCTCCGTCAACCATCGTCAGGGCAGCGAGACGGAGCATCCACGGATCGACTGGCATCCCCTGGCCGAACGACCGCGGCCGTCACGACAGCGAGGCGATGTACTCGCGGATCAGGTCGGCGCACAGGCGGGGCCGTTGCAGGTGCCACAGATGCCCCGCATCGTGGATGAGTTTCATCGTGGCCCCGGGAATCCTCGTAGCGAGCAGTCTCGCCGACGCCATGTTCAGGCGGTCCCGGTCACCGCAGCAGACCCACGTCGGTGCCATGATGCCGGGAATCCGGTCGGCGACGGTCGACCGGGCGAGGTCGCGCAGCGCCCGTGACTGGGTGCGCCGACCGGCGCGGCGAATGTCGTCGGAGAACGTGTCGCGATCGACGTCGACCGCCGGGTCGACCATGTCCAGCGAGAACCGTGCGGCCAGCCGGAGCGGAATGACGGCGGTGATCGCTCGTTGGGCCGCGAGGGTCGTCCTGGGAGCGATCACCATCGCTCCGGAGAGGAAGAGGCCCTGCACCCTCCCCGGAAGGGCGAGCGCCGCCTCGAGCGCGACAGTGGCTCCGAGGGACGAGCCGACCAGGTGCGCCGGCCGGTCCAGCCCGCGAAGGATCTGGACGACCTCGGTGGTGGCGCGGGCGATCGAGAACGGGGCGGTGTTGGCGCCGTGCCCGGGCAGATCGGGAGTCATGACCTGATAGTCGCGACGCAGCTCCCCCGCCGGTCCTCGCCATATGCGCCCGCTCGCGCCCATCGGGTGAAGCATCACGATCGGGTCGGGCATGGATGTCCTCTCGTCACGGTGGTATCGACGACGACGATATCGACACAGAGCGACCATTCACCCCGTTGCGCCACACGCGTGCCTACATCGGCCGTTCCGGCGCACCCCGCCCGGCGCCTTGGCACGCTGGAGGGATGCGATCGATCTGGAAAGGCGCGGTCTCGTTCGGGCTGATTTCGATCGCCGTGAAGGCGTACGCCGCCACCGAGACGAAGGACATCCGGTTTCATCAGGTGCACCGTCGCGACGGCGGGCGGATCCGGTACCGGAAGTTCTGCGAGTTGGAGAACTCCGAGGTGGACTTCGGCGAGATCGTGCGAGCGGTCGAACTTCCCGACAAGGACATGGTGATCCTCGAGGACTCGGACTTCGACCAGCTGCCGTTGGCCACGAAGAACGTCATCGACGTGATCGAGTTCGTGCCCGAGGAGGACATCGACCCGCTCATGTACGCGAAGTCGTACTACCTGGAGCCCGCTGACGTGGCAACGAAGCCGTACGCGTTGCTGCGCAAGACCTTGTCGTCGACGGAGAAGGTCGCCGTCGCGAAGGTCGCTCTGCGACAGAAGGAACAACTCGCGACCCTTCGTGACCATGATGGAGTTCTCGTCCTCCAGACGATGCTGTGGCCCGACGAGGTACGGGCGCCGGAGCTGAAGATCCCCGACGACGCGGGTGTGCGCGATCAGGAGGTCACCATGGCGACGACCCTGGTGGATTCCATGTCGAGTGACCATTTCGACGCCGCCAAGTACCACGACGACTACCGGCAGGCCCTGCAGAAGGTCATCGACGCGAAGGTCGCCGGCGACGAGGTCTTGCAGCCCCCGGAAAGCGCGGAGGAGGGCGGCGCGAAGGTGATCGACCTGATGGACGCACTACAGCGCAGCGTGGACAAGGCAAAAAAGGACAGTCCGAAGAAGGCCGCCAAGAAGACGACCCGCCGCAAGAAGGCCGCCTGATCGCACCAACGGGTGGCGCGGCCACCGCCCTCCAGTGACGGCTCGTTCCCGCTCTCGGCGAGAGAGTCGTCGCGACCCGCGACGCTTCGGCGGTCGGCGACCGACGCGGCGACGACGGGTCGAGGCTCTCCGGATTGCGGAGCCCGAGAGGCGCCGCCGCGTTCTCACCGACCTACTGAGCCCTTCGCGCCATGGACGACGGCACTCTAGGCGCGTGTCACGGTGATGATGACGTCCTCGCAGCCCCCGGCGAGCTCGGTCAGGGCGTCCCGCTCCGCCGGGTCGACGGCGAGGTCCCAGCGCGTTTTGACCGCGACCCACTCGGCCACGTACTGGCAGTGGGCCTCGGCTGACGGAGGCATCCAGGTGGCCGGATCCTGGTCCGCCTTGCTGCGGTTGGAGCGAGCCGAAACTGCCACCAGCGAACGGGAGTCTCCCAGGTCGTTGGCGTAAGCCCGCCGGTCCTCAAGGGTCCATCCCGAGGCACCCGAGTCCCACGCCTCCGCCAACGGAACCATGTGGTCGATGTCCAGCTTAGACGGATCGGTAAAGGTCTGACTGTCGTAGTAGGAGAACCAGAGGCCGTTCGTCACGTCGCATTCGGACATCGAGACGTCCCCGAGCGCCTCCTCGGCGAGGACTTCCTTGCGGGTGTTGCAGCCGTCGCGATCGGCGTCGATCCAGTGCGGGAAGGCCGATCGCCGGTACCCGTCACGGGACTCGTCGGCGATGTCGAGGTCCTCGATCGCCGCGCTCAACGGCATACTGACCGTCTCATATGGATTTAGCGGGGACGCCTGGGCTACGGTGGGGACGGCCAGGGCCGCCGAGGTCGCGAGCGCGACGACGGCCACCGTTCGGATTCGTGACACGTTCTGCCTTCCTGTGTGTGAGTGAAGGCCGTCTCGTGACCTCAGGTTCACCGGGCGACGACGGCCTCCTGTTCGAAGCGGATTCATTCTGTGTCGTGGCACCGCCGAAATCGGCCTCGACACGCGCGAGCCGGTCGGCGTCGTGAATGTCTTGGGGCCGCGCGGAACCCCGGGGTGGGGCCGAGCCAGGGAGTTCTGGAGTGCCGCGATCCGGGACAGCGCGACGTCCGGCGCGGCAGGCGTCCGCACGAGAAGCAAGCGGGGTTCACCGAACCAGGATCGGAGACGACGATGTCACGCTGTCCCGGTCGTTTCCAACGACTCGGGGGCTGTCCGACGCGGTCAGGACGGGTGCCGACGCAGAAGGGCACGGCCGTCGGGCCGGCAAACGTCGTGGTCCGGCGCCGGAGGGACGGCTGATCACCATGACGGAAGCAGAGATCCCCGAGTTGGGAGAGCCGAACTCGCGATCGAACTCGGTCAAGGCCTGAAGCCCGAGGACTCGAGGCCCGTGACGACCACGCGCCGCCCGGATCGAGGACGATCAGGCGTTCACGGCACCGATCGACGCCGACCAGCGATCACACCGCGGCGGTCGCGATCATGACGATGATGAACGCGGCCGCGATCAACGCCGGGCCCATGCTGAGGACCCACGCGGCGGCCGTGGAGCGGCGTTCCGAGAACTCCCGGTCCCCGTCGCCGACCGCCGATCGGCGGCACAGTTCGTCGGCGACGTCGCCCGGCCGATCCCTGTCGAGCGAACCGAAGTACCGGCCGCCGTTCAAGACGAACGGTTGGATTGACTCACCGGTCGCCAGATCGATCTGAACGCCCTCTGTCTCGCTGCCGGTCGCGTCGACGATGAGCCGGTAGCCCACACGGACGGTCGTCACGACGTTGCGCATGACGAAGGCGTCCCGTTCGAATATCACGCACGGACGGATGATCAGGGCCCACATCAGACAGCAGAACCCGCCCGCGAACAGCCAGAACGCGAGGATGACCCACACCGCCATCGGCGGGAGGCCCTCGCCGGTCACCAGGCGCGCGCCGAGGAAGACCGTCCCGGCCACGAGCATCGCCAGTAGCACACCGCCGAAAGCGACGACGCCTCGAACTCCCTTGCGGCGCAACCGAACACCGTCGGTCATCACCGTCAATTCCTTCACCGCCACTGCGCTCTACGACCCTTCACCGACGCCGAACCGATACCACAAGACGTACACCATCACACCGGATAAGCGAAACCCGGCCCGCGTGAACAAACGACGTCACTCCTATGACACGCATGGACAATGGGCGCGTCCTCCCAAGCGTCAACCGCCGACTCGGGCACGAGCGGACACACGACGATTCACAGTGGATTAGCCGCTCCATGCCGGAGGTGAGCAACCGCCTAGAACCTAAACGATCATTGTTCTACCCGTCAAGCCCCGGCGACCGCCCTTTGCCCGGCAGATCGTCAACGGCTGCACGGGAGTGCCTTTGGCGGCGTCGGCAAACCAAGCCCCTCACACCCGAACGCGAAGAAATGCCCGCCGTGCCGATCGACACTAACAGTCGACAATGAGTGACGAATGAACTCCGAAAGAGGAAAGTGTCATCACTAACCGTTTTCGCCTCGCAGTCGAATCAGGTCGGCATCGGATTGTCGAGTGCGAGCGTCAGGCCGACCGCACCCAGTACCGTCCCGGTGACACCTCGCTGTGCGACCATCCATGCTGGACGATCTCGCAGGAATGTCGCAATCCCTCCCGCCGCCATCACGTACAGGCCATTGACACTGATACTCGTGACTATCTGAATTCCCCCGAGTAGGAAACCCTGGAGCATCGTCGGAGAAAGGCCCGGCGTGATGAACTGTGGAATCAACGCCAGATACATGATCGCCGATTTCGGGTTGAGGAGATTCGTCAACAGACCCATTCGGAACAGCTTCATCGCGGAGTCGGGTGGCATGTCCCGTGCCTCGAACGGCGACGCCCCGTCGGGCCGAATCACGTTCCAGGCCAGATACAGCAGGTACAGCGCGCCAGCCACCTTCAGTCCGATGAACAACCACGGGACGAGCTCGAACACGGCGGCCACCCCGACGTTGGCCATCGTCATGTACACCACGAAACCGACCAGGGTGCCGAGCAACGACACCAATCCGGCCCGCCAGCCCTGGCTGATGCTGCGCGACACCAGGTAGATCGTGTTCGGACCGGGGCTCAGCACCATCCCCAGCGCGACGACGAAAATACCCCAAGCGGCAGCTTCGGAGACCATGACCGTCCTTATCCGTCGTACGACACAATCGCCGTCACGCTACGCCAGCCAGACATTCCGCGCTAGAGCACAAAAGGTACAGATTCGTCACCATCGATATCGATAGTTATTGCCCCCCAATACACCTGCACTTTCATAGTCCTCTAGGGATGCACATTGAAATCGATTGGCGCACATCCGCCACGGGCGACACTGGACGGTGCCCGCGCCGTCCTGGCGGGGCTGTTCCCCGCGAAACCCGCCGACCACGACCTCCACATGGACCGACTCGCGGAGCGGGCCCGACGCCTCGGCGCGACCATCGTCGGGCGCGTCGTGCAACGCCGAGGCGTATCGCACGGCGGCGTCCACCTCATGGGTGCGCCGCTGTCCCGCACCACGATCCTGGGCCGGGGGAAGGCCGTCGAGTTGGCGCGGCTCGTCTGCGAGACGGCGGCGACGGTCGTCATCATGGCCAACCCGCTGACCGAGCGACAACGCGAGGCACTTCAAGACCTCACCGGCTGTGCAGTCCATGATGGAACCAGGCTGTGGGACCCGCCCGAAAGCGGCCGGGCAGCCGACCGCAAAAGCTTCGGGTAGACTCGCCGAGGCCGCGCCGCACGCGCATCGGGGCGCTTAGCTCAGCGGGAGAGCATTCGCCTTACAAGCGAAGGGTCACTGGTTCGATCCCAGTAGCGCCCACCCCGATCCCAGCCCGTTACCGACACCGGTAACGGGCTGTTTCACGTCCGACGCCCGATGACCCAGGTGTCGTCGACCGGGCCGGAACTCCCTGGCGTCGATCGTCGCTCGCCCCTAGGTTGGAGGCGCTCGATTCGCTTCAGCTCAAGGAGACCACCATGACCGCCGCCAGATTCGTCGACACCACCCGCTCGGTGTGGGCGTTCATCGGCGACGACATCGCCGTCGCGTGCCCACGGTGCTCGTCGCGCGCGTGGGTCGTTCCCGCCGTCATGGACCCCGACGCCCGAATCCTGGACGATCCGCGCTCGCCGTGGAGCGCCCGACGGCTCAGTTGCGTCGAATGCGGACACTCGGCCGCTCACTCCGGCACCAGAGTGTGCACCGGCGGGGGCGTCGATCCCTACTTCGCGCTTCCGCTTTGGCTGCGGACGACGGTTCGAGGAAATCTACTATGGGCATACAGCGGCGAACACCTGGGAACCTTGGAAGCCTTCGTATCGGCGCGGGTGCGGGAGAAGCCTCTCGACACGGGCATCCGCATGACGATGATCGCGAAGCTTCCGAAATGGATCAAGGCCGCCGAGAATCGGGGTGCCGTCCTCAAGGGAATAGCTCGTCTGCGCGCACGGTTGTCCTGACACGAGAACGGGCCGTTCCCCGTGAGGAACGGCCCGCCGGTCGATGTCGCGTTACGCGGTCAGCTCAACGAGAGCCTTCTGCCAGGCGCCCTGGTCGCGAGGTTCACCGGGCAGGTTCATCTCGGCGAACTTGACCACGCCCGCCTTGTCGATGACGAAGGTGCCCCGATTGGCGATGCCCTTGGCGTCGTCGAAGACGCCGTAGGTGGTCGCGACGGCGCCATGCGGCCAGAAGTCGCTCAGCAACGGGAAGGTGAAGCCCTCCCGCTCGGCCCACACCTTGTGAGCGAACGGCGAGTCCACGCTGACGGTGAGCACCTGCACATCGTCGGACTGGTACGCCGACAGGTTGTCGCGCACGCCGCACAGTTCGCCCTCGCACACTCCGGTGAACGCGAGCGGGTAGAACACGAGCAGGACGTTCTTCTGCCCGACGAAGTCGGACAGCCGGACTTCCTGGTTGTTCTGGTCTTTGAGTACGAAATCGGGAGCGGTCGTCCCCACAGCGATTGGCATGTGTCTCCTGTCGAAGCAGTCGTGTCGGGTGTCGACGTTACCGCCCGCGCGGAGAGACGAGCCGAGTGGCGACCCAGTCCGTACCGGCGTTGATGCTGGATGTGCCCTGAAGGCCCGCTGTCGGAGCCGCCTCGGCGATCTCTGCGGATTCGATGTGACCGACGCGACCTGGTTTCGGTGTCAACAACCACACGACCCCCTCGTCGGTGAGCGGCGTCCGCGCGTCCATGAGGACGTCCACGAGATCGCCGTCCTCCTCGCGCCACCACAGGAGCACGGTGTCAACGACGTCGACAGTGTCCTCGTCGTGCAGCTCCCCCACACAGGAGACCACCGCTTCCCTTAGGGCGGCGTCGATATCGCTGTCGAATCCGATCTCCATAACAACGTCGTCGGTTTTGATACCGAGTCGGTCGATTATGGTCCGTACGCCGTCGGCCGACCCAGCCGTGGCATTCACGTCGCGTTTCCTCCTCTATTCGTCACCGGACGTCCTCCGGTGCTCGGCGATAAAGTGCATCGCCCTCCCGGACGCCGCATCTCGTGAGAATACGCAATGCGAAGTATTCATGGGGGTCCGAGTGTGTCCGGGGTCCCAGAAGATTGGGTCCTGTGCGACAGGTGTGGTTCCCACCGAGGCAGGATAGGAGTTCAGGGGCTGTCCCGTCACCCAGCAGATCAGCTGCGGCGAGCGTCGAACGCCATCGGCCAAGTTGTCGAACCACCTGCATACGAAGCCGTATGCGGACGTTTCCCCACCTTGCCGAGTGGCGGCGTGACGCGCGCCTCGCCCGATCCGAGACGACGGGACAACCGCTAGAGGTCGACGGCACGGCCCTTCGGGTCGACGGCGGTCGGCCGGGCACGCCGTCGATGGTGACGCCGGGTACGCGGATACGCTCGACTATCCGAAGGTGCTCCAACCATCGCCGCCCACGGTGGTCCCGGACAAAGCGGACGTTTCGCGGGCAACCGATTCGCGTGACGGCCGTGAATGGCATGTAGAACGATAAGTCCTATCAGCGTCGATAAGCAGAGGGAAAAGCCAGTGGCAACGGAACGGAAACGCCCTGTTATCAGTGACGGCCTGCCCAGTCAGCTGCCAGACATCGATCCCGCCGAGACGGCCGAGTGGCTCGATTCCTTGGACGGTCTGCTGGATGAGCGGGGGCGTCAGCGGGCTCGGTACGTCATGTTGCGGCTGTTGGAACGCGCCCGCGAGAGGCAGGTCGGTGTTCCCGCGTTGACGAGCACCGACTACATCAACACGATCCCGCCGGAGGCGGAGCCGTGGTTCCCGGGCGACGAGCACGTCGAACGTCGGATCCGCGCCTACATCCGGTGGAACGCGGCGATCATGGTGCACCGCGCGCAGCGGCCCGGCATCGGCGCCGGTGGGCACATCTCGACGTACGCGTCGTCGGCCAGCCTGTACGAGGTCGGCTTCAACCACTTCTTCCGTGGCAAGTCGCACCCGGGCGGAGGCGACCAGATCTACATCCAGGGGCACGGATCGCCCGGCATCTACGCGCGCGCGTTCCTTGAGGGCCGCCTCACCGAGCACCAGTTGGACGGGTTCCGTCAGGAGCTCTCGCACCCGGGCGGCGGCCTGCCGTCGTACCCGCACCCTCGGCTGATGCCGGACTTCTGGGAGTTCCCGACCGTGTCGATGGGCCTCGGCCCGATGTCGGCGATCTACCAGGCGCAGTTCAACCGGTACATGCACCACCGTGGCATCAAGGACACCTCCGACCAGCGAGTATGGGCCTTCCTCGGCGACGGCGAGATCGACGAGCCGGAGACGCTCGGCGCCATCCACCTCGCTTCACGTGAGGAACTCGACAACCTGACCTTCGTCGTCAACTGCAACCTCCAGCGCCTCGACGGCCCGGTCCGCGGCAACGGCAAGGTCATCCAGGAACTCGAGTCGTTCTTCCGGGGTGCCGGCTGGAACGTCATCAAGGTGATCTGGGGCCGCGAGTGGGACCCGCTGCTGGCCGCCGACACGGACGGCGCGCTCGTCAACATCATGAACTCCACACCCGACGGTGACTACCAGACGTTCAAGGCCGAGAACGGCGCGTTCGTCCGGGAGCACTTCTTCGGTCGCGACCCGCGCACCAAGCGCATGGTCGAGCCGATGTCGGACGAGGCGATCTGGGGTCTCAAGCGCGGTGGCCACGACTACCGGAAGCTGTTCGCGGCGTACAAGTCCGCCACGGAGCACACGGGTCAGCCGACCGTCATCCTCGCGAAGACGATCAAGGGCTGGACGCTGGGCTCGCACTTCGAGGGCCGCAACGCCACCCACCAGATGAAGAAGCTCACGCTGGCCGACCTCAAGTCGTTCCGTGACCGCCTCTACCTGGACATCCCGGACTCGGCGCTCGAATCCGACCCGTACCTGCCGCCGTACTACCACCCCGGTGCCAAGTCCACCGAGATGGAGTACATGATGGAGCGTCGCCAGGTCCTGGGTGGCCCCGTTCCATCGCGTCGCACCGAGTCGAAGCCGTTGACGCTGCCCGAGCCGAAGACGTACGACGTCGTCAAGCGCGGATCCGGCAAGCAGAAGGTCGCCACCACGATGGCGTTCGTCCGTCTGCTCAAGGACCTCATGAAGGACAAGAACATCGGGCACCGTTGGGTGCCGATCATCCCCGACGAGGCACGGACCTTCGGGATGGACGCGATGTTCCCGACCGCGAAGATCTACTCGCCGCACGGCCAGAACTACCTGTCGGTGGACCGCGACCTGTTCCTGTCCTACAAGGAGTCCACGCACGGCCAGATTCTCCACATGGGAATCAACGAGGCCGGATCGGCGGCCGCGTTCAGCGCGGCCGGATCGGCCTACTCGACACACGACGAGCCGATGATCCCGATGTACATCTTCTACTCGATGTTCGGGTTCCAACGGACGGCCGACAGCTTCTGGGCCGCCGCCGACCAGCTGACGCGCGGCTTCCTGATCGGCGCCACCGCCGGTCGGACCACGCTCAACGGAGAAGGTCTGCAGCACGAGGACGGGCACTCGCTGTTGATCGCGGCGACGAACCCCGCCGTCGTGACGTACGACCCGGCGTTCGGCTACGAGATCGCGCACATCATGGAAGACGGCCTGAAGCGGATGTACGGGGACGACCCCGAGAACGTCTTCTACTACCTGACCGTCTACAACGAACCGATCACGCAGCCCGCCGAACCGGACGACCTCGACGTCGACGGCCTGCTCAAGGGCATGTACCGCTACCAGCAGGCGCCGTCGAACTCCGGCCTGCCGAAGGTGCAGCTGCTCGCGTCCGGCACCGGCATGCAGTGGGCCCTCAAGGCCCGTGACCTGCTCGCCTCGGACTGGGGCGTGTCTGCGGACGTGTGGTCGGTTACGTCCTGGACGGAACTGCGCCGCGACGCCGTCGCCTGTGAGGAGTACAACCTGCTCCACCCGGGCATGGAGGAGCGGACCCCGTTCGTCACGGAGCAGCTGCGCGAGGCGCCCGGACCGGTCGTCGCGGTCAGCGACTTCATGCGCGCGGTGCCCGACCTGATCGCGCGGTGGGTGCCCGGCGAGTACACCTCGCTCGGCACCGACGGCTTCGGCCAGTCCGACACGCGCGGGGCACTCCGGCGACACTTCCACGTGGACGCCGAGTCGATCGCGGTAGCGGCACTCCAGGGCCTGGCCCGACGCGGCGACCTGCCGCCGTCGGCCGCCGCGGAGGCCGCCGCCAAGTACGCCATCGACGACGTGCGGGCCGCCCGCTGTCGTCACCGGTGCCGCATCCCGCGAAATGTGACCCACGAGACCTGCGACCGTGTCACATTCGGCGTGGGTGCTTCGTCCAATGGACGAACCACCCACCCCGGCCGGGGCACCCCCGGTCCGACGAACCGGGAGACGACATGACCGCGCCCATCCTGCTGACCGGAGGAACCGGCACCCTCGGACAACTCGTGCTGCCCCGGCTCCGCGTCGCCGACCAGACCGTCCGCGTCACGAGCCGCAGCGCGCACCCGGCGAGCGACGACGTCGAATACGTCGTCGCCGATTTCCTGTCCGGGACCGGGCTCGACGCGGCCGTCGCCGGGGTGGACACGATCATCCACTGCGCCGGAAACGCCAAAGACGACGAACGAATGACCCGGAACCTGGTGCGGGCGGCCGAACGCGCCGGTGTCCAACACCTCGTGTTCATCTCCGTCGTGGGCGCCAACTCCGACACCTACGCCTACTTCCGCGCCAAACTCGCCGCCGAGCGCGTCGTCCGGGAATCGGGCCTCGGTTGGACGATCCTGCGGGCGTCCCAGTTCCACGACCTCATCCTCGGCGTTCTTCGAGTGCTCACGAAGTCCCCCGTGGTGCCGACGGTCACCGGCTTCCAGGTCCAGCCGATCGACGCCGACGTTGTGGCGGCCCGCCTCGTCGAGCTGGCGCTCGCCGACGAACCACAGGGGAGGGTCGAGGACATGGCCGGGCCGCGCGTCTACCCGATGCGCGAACTCGTCAAGTCCTACTTGGACGCGGCCGGGAAGCGACGAGCGCTGATGCCGATGCGAATGCCGGGCAGGGCGGCTCGCCGGTTCGCCGCCGGCGTGAATCTGGCGCCCGACCACGCGGCCGGTGGCCGGACGTGGGAGGAGTTCCTGGCCGAACACGTCGGTTCGCGCCAGTAGCGCTCACGCCTCCAGACTCCAACTGACGGGCTCGTTCGCGGCGTCGAAGGAGACGGAGGGCCAGTAGCCGTCGAGGAAGTGCTCACCGCAGCCGTCGCTGAAGTGGATGGTCACGGTTCCCGTGGCGTCGACGACGACGTCGGTGACGGCCAGGTCCGTGTATGCCTCGACGTACTCGACCTCGGCGACGGGTTCCGTCGACAGTTGATCCACCAGGTAGCGGATGCCCGCTCGGGACACCGAGGTCAGGTCCTCCACCACGCCGCCCAGCCGTGGCAGGAGTGCCCGCGCCGTGTCGGCGTCCGCCTCCGACACCACGAGGACGACGGCCTCGCCGTTCCGGTCGAGCTCGGCCTCCCAACCGGGCCAGTAGGACTTGTGGACGAAGGCGCCGAGCCGTTCGTCGTGGAGGTCCGCGGGGGTCGTCATTTCGGCAGGATACCGAGCCCGTCGTGCACGGTGGCGAGTTGCTCCGCGCGCTCGCCCTCGGCGGCGAAGCCCATGACGTAGCTGACGACCTCGTCGTCGACCACGACGATCGTCACCGCTATGACGCCGGACTCGCCGTCGACGGTCAACGGCGCGGTCGCGTACACGGCGTCTCGTTCGTCTATCTCGCGTGACTCGACCTCGACGGTGCCGATCTTTCCCGCGTCGAAGTAGGTCACGCCGTACTCGATGAGGACGCGCGCGATCGATTCCGGGTCGGTGGGGGTGTCGATCGGGAGCACACGCAGCGGGCCGACGATGACTTCGCCCGCGTCGGAGGAGAGCCCGGAGGTCGGCCCGACGTCGAGAGGCCAGGTCGAGTGTTCCCAACCGGAGGGCGCGGAGTAGCACAGGCGGGCGTCCGGGTCGGCGACACGATCACCGCACGGGGCGTCGGCGTCCTCGGCCTCCGCACCGTCGAACAGCCCGCCGAAGCTCGGCAGACCTGCGGAGCCGAGCCCGATACCGACGACGAGGGCGAACGCGAACGCGAGGATCGCGGCGAGAAGCATCCAACGTAGACGCCGAACGCTGCGGGCGTGGGACTCGGCTCGATCGTCGTTGTCACGGCTCGTGTGCATACCGAAATCGTTGCACAGCAACGGGACCGTGTACAGATGCGTTTGCCGGGGTTCAGCCGAGCGCGACGGTGATCGGGCTCCACCAGTGGTCGCGGGCGCCCGGATGGTCCTCCCCGCGGTAGGTCATGGTGGTGGTGTCGAAGCCGCTCAGGTCCCGGGAGCGCGCCCATTCCGTCAGTCGGGGTCGGGTGCTGTGGGCTTCGAGGCGGATCGGTCCATCGATGTCGGCGACGAGGTCGGTGACGAGCGCGAGGGCGTCGTCCTCGTTCGCGGCGATGACGGGTCCGACGACCGTGGTGGTGTCGTTGGGCCAGGCGCCCGCGTAGCCGGTGACGGCGCCGTGGTCGTCCAGGACGCGCAGGTGGCTGCAGAACCGCGGGAGCCTGTTCAGGACCTTCGACCGGTCGGCACCGTGGGCATGCGCGTCGACGGCACGGATGCCCGGCAGATCGGCGGGTTCGGCGGGACGGCTCCGGCCGGTGCTCGTTTCGGCGGTGACGGTGCCGCGGTAGCTCGTGTTGACGCCGTCGGCGACGAAGCCGAGGCGCTCGTACAGGGGGCGGCCGTTCTCGGTGGCGTACATCGTGAGGACGGCGCTGTCCGCGACGGAGACGAGATGGCGGACAGTGGCCGCGCCGAGCCCTCGCCGCTCGTAGCGTTCGGCGGTGAGGACCATGCCGATCGTGGCGGTCGTCGCGCCGTTGCGCGCGAGGACGGCGGCGGTGGCCAGTTCGCCGTCCTGATCGCGGATGCCGTAGACCTCGCCGACGGCGAACAGGAGGTCCCACTTGCGCTCCTCGCGGTCCCAGTGGCGGCTTTCGGCGAGGTCCCGGCATTCGTCGATCGCGGACCGCCCGAGACGGGTGACGTTCGCCGTGAGCGGGGCGCGAGAGGTATCGGAAATGGTCATCGTGCGCATTGTGCGCGGTGCGGGTGCCGGTGTCGATCGTTTTTCGACCGTCAGTCAACTCCGCACCCTACGTGGACGTCGCCGAGCCGTCCCTCGTCGAAGGCGTCGACGTCCATCCACATCGAGATGGCCGATTGCTTGCCCCACTCGGTTCCGGGGCCGGGGCCGACGTGCAGGAGCGGACGCTTCCCCTCCCATACCCCGTATCCGTGACCGAGGAGGTAGTGGTCGGATGCCACACCGGTGCACACCAGTTCGCGACCGCGCCTGTTCAGGGCGCGCTGAGCGGCACGCATGTCGTAGTCGCCGGAGAACATCAGCCGTCGTGTGGCGCGGTACGCGACCTCGGGATAGACGCCGTACTCGCTCAGCTCCTCGGGTGGTTCTCGGCGGGGGTCGGTACCCGGAACGTGGATGATTCGGCCGACACTGCAGGCCTCCCAGGAGTACTCGATCGCCGCCATGTAGTCGAGGTGGAAGAGCAGAAGTTCGCCGACGGCGGGGAACGGCCAGTCGTCGCCGAGCAGTCGTGCCATCTGGGCACAGTCGACGGTCACGGTCAACGTCATCGGAGAACCCTCCTGGCGCGGCCATTCCATGTTGGAAGGGAGCGCGGGGAGTCCTCCCCAGCGCGTTCCCGTCGCCGGGGCGGACTCGTCGAGGACGAGTTCGACGACGGGTCGAATCTCCGCGATCGCGGCTTCGGTCAGCCCTCGCAGTCGTCGTCGGACCGCGCGGCGCACCATGCCGATCAGGCGCGCGTCGTTGTCGGGAAGCCTCGTGGGTTCGGCATTCGCGATGTACGAGGTGGCCACGCCCGCGAAGGTCGCGAGTAGATCATTCCGTCGGGATTCCGTGTTCATCCAACGAATGTAAAAAGATGCTGCGACCTCCCGGCCGCCGTCGGAACGCCGTCACGCGATCTCACAGGCGACATGGACCTCGCCGAGCCGCCCTTCCGCGAAGGCCTCGACATCCGTCCATATCGAGATCGCGACCTGCTCGCCCCAGTGCGTTCCGGGACCCGCTTCGACATGCAGGAGCGGACGCAGATCGCCGCATGAGCCATCGGAATGCCCCAGGAGGTAGTCCCAGCTTCCGGTTCCAAGGATTCCGGGGGCGCGTTCGGCGGCCGACATCATCGCCAGTAGATCGGCCCCGACCTCATCGTACGCCATGTAGTGCGGGAACATGAGGCGACGATTCACCCGGTAGGCGACCTCGGGATAGACCCCGTAGTCACGAAACTCCACTGGGGGTTCTCGGCGGGAGTCGGTGCCGGGAACGTGGACGATCCGACCGACACGGCTGTCCTCATAGGAATAGTCGGCCGTGGCGTAGTCGCAGTGAAAGAAAAGGAGCTCACCAGTCCGCGGGTATGGCCAATCGTCCCGAAGCAGTCGCGCCATCTCGACACAGTCGACGGTCACGATGAGCGACATCGGGAGACCATCATGACGTGGCCATTCCACATCGGGAGGAAGAGTGGGAAGTCCGCCCCAACGCGTTCCCGTCGCGGGGGCCGACTCGTCGAAGACGAGATCGATGGCCGGGCGAATGGCGGCGACGGCGGCGTCCGCCGCGTCGCCCAGATCGGGCGCCACCGCGTCGCGCACCATGCCGAGAAGGCGAAAGTCGTTGTCCGGAACGCTTTCTGTACCGACGAACGCGATGTACCGCGTCGCGAGTCCGACGAAGGTCGAGAGTAGATCGTTCCGTTGCCGTGTCATGTCCACACGACGAACATAGGGCCGAGACACAACACGTCTCGGCCCCTGAAGCCGACGCTACCTGGCGCCCATCGTGACCGCGAGGATGACGATCGCGAGCCACACGGTGACGACGATGGCGATGGCGATCCACTTGCTCCGAGTGGAAATGGGTGTGCGCTGCCGTTGAATCATTTGAGGTCCTCTCGCTCGGTGGTGCGGAAAGGTCGAAGCGAGTGTGGGTATGCCAAGGGATGGGACGATTGATCGTCCTCATAAAATATCTACTGTGGTGGGACGGACGGGCCTGCCTTGCCCGGTTCGTCGGCGCGTCAGATCGCCCGGCGCGGTGACGCGCCCTCGCGTCGGCCGCCCCCGGTGGCGGCGCTGGTGATCAAACAGGTGACGAACATAAGTTCATTGTCACCCGCCGACGCAAACAACACAAGCGCCATTTCGGGTGTATGACGCGCAAAGGCCCGCACAGGCACGAAACAGGCATACATCCGTTCAGGACAGTGCGCGGTCGAGAAAGCCCGTCACGTCGGCCAGCACCTCGTCCTTGTTGGTCTCGTTGAAGACCTCATGGCGCGCGCCGGAGTAGATTCGCTCGGCGAAGTCATCGCCCTTGATCCGGTCGACGCCGCCACGGGACTCGGGGAGTGGGACGAGTTGGTCGTCCTCGCCGTGCACCCACAGCGTCGGCAACGCCAGGCGTGGACCGTGATTGATCGTCGTGAGACACGTGTCGAGCGCCGCGATCAGCGTGCGTTTGAACGGACCGTGCCACACCAACGGATCGGCCTCATAGACTCGACCGACCTCCGGGTCCCGCGACAATGTGGATACATCGATGGGCGTGAACGGGATCTCCGCCAGATCCAGCAGGGACGTCGTCTGCCGCCAGGACCCGAGAACGGGGCCGGACAGGACGAGCGCGGCCAAGCCCTCCCCGTGACGCTGGGCGTATCGGGCGGCGATCATGCCCCCCATGGAATGACCGATCAGCACAGTGGGAATGTCGGGGAACAACCTACGGCCGTGTTCCACCACCGAGTGCACGTCGGTGACGACGTCCTCGAAGTCCTCGACGAAGACGCGATCCCCTTCGGACGCGCCGTGACCCATGTGGTCGCCCGCGACTATCGCCGCGCCGTGACGTCCCAGCGCGGCGGACACGTGCTCGTATCGTCCAATGTGTTCTCCGTAGCCGTGGACGAGGACCGCCAGATAGCGAGGCGCGTCGTGTGTCCAGGTCCGGCCCGCGATACGGCCCCTCGTTCCGGCGATACTCCACTGGTCGGCCATGCCCGGCACCCCTCGAACGTCGCGATCACATCGTGTCGCGATTGTACGTCGCCGCCGACGTCGAGGGGTGTCGCCTCACACCGCGGAAACCGTCCGACATGGAATGTCGGCGTGCAGGAGCGGCGATTCGATGAGGAACTGCGCGGTCGCCGCGTTGTACGCCGACGGAATGTCTCGCAGGGCCGCCAGGCGTTGCAGCGCTTGCACATCCGCCGAGTGCGGGTGCGCGCCGAGCGGGTCGAAGAAGAAGATGAGGACATCGACGACGCCCTCCACGATGCGGGCGCCGATCTGCTGATCGCCGCCGAGCGGCCCCGAGTGCAGCCGTTCGACCCGCAATCCCGCCCGCTCGCCGAGCACTCGGCCGGTCGTGCCCGTCGCCAGCAGACGATGCCTGGACAGCGCCGCCCGGTTCGCCGCCGCCCACGAGCACAGGTCGTCCTTGCGCGCGTCATGCGCAACGAGCGCGATTCCCCGTCGTCTTGCCAACGTGTCCGTCATCGTGCTCCCCTGTCGATTCTGTCCCGTGTCGGTCGGCGAAGGCGCGTCGTCGCGCCCTCGCCGACCGGGTTCCCTCGCGTGGATCGCGAACCATCGGAACGATCCTCAGCCTCCGTCGCCCACGTTTCACCGAACCGCGCGATCGGGGTCGGGATGGTAAAAGGTGTGTTTCGAAGGCGGGACCGATCCGGTGTGGCGGACGGCGTCGCGGGCACGGTGGGTGCCATGATCGGTGGCATGGAGTACACGAATCTCGGCCGGACCGGTTTGTCGGTGTCGCGGATCTGCCTGGGCACCATGAACTTCGGACCGACCGTATCCGAAGAGGACAGTCATGGGGTGTTGGATCACGCGCTCGCGGAGGGTGTGAACTTCGTCGACACGGCCAATGTCTACGGACGTCAACGCGGCGAGGGCATCACGGAGAAAGTGCTCGGCTCGTGGTTCGCCCAGGGCGACGGTCGACGCGAGACGACGGTGCTGGCGACCAAGGTGTACGGCCCGATGGGCGACGGACCCAACGATCGTGGCCTGTCGGCGCGGCACATCGTCACCGCCTGCGAGGAGTCGTTGCGCCGGATGCGCACCGACTACATAGATCTGTACCAAATGCACCATGTGGAGCGATCGACGCCGTGGGAGGAGATCTGGCAGGCGATGGACCTGCTGGTGTCCCAGGGAAAGATCCGCTATGTCGGTTCGTCCAACTTCGCGGGCTGGCACATCGCCGCCTGCAATGAGGAGGCGAGGCGACGGCATTCGCTCGGGCTCGTCTCCGAACAGTGCATCTACAACCTGATGAACCGGTACGTCGAACTGGAGGTCCTGCCCGCCGCCGAGCACTACGGCGTCGGCATCCTGCCGTGGTCCCCGCTCAACGGCGGCGCGCTGTCCGGAGTCCTGCGCAAACTCGCCGACGGAACCGCCGAACGCAGCGCGCACAGTCGCGCCGCGGAGGCCGTCGAGCACGATCGCGTGCAGCTGGAACGGTGGGAGGCGCTGTGCGAGGAGCTCGGGCATCCGCCGACCGAGGTCGCGTTGGCGTGGCTGCTCTCCCAACCGGTCGTGACCGCCCCGATCGTCGGACCGCGCACGATCGCGCACGTCGACGGCGCCATCAACGCGATCAGGTTGACGTTGGAACCGGAGACGCTCGCCGCACTCGACGCCCTGTTCCCTCCCGTCGGCAAGAGCGGCCCCGGACCCGAGGCGTGGGCCTGGTAGCGAGGCCACGGTGGCGGTGACCAGGAAGTCGGTGGCAGACTGTGCACATAGCCTCCGATGCCACGACCGAGGCGCCGCCCATCAACCCCGACATCGATCACCGCGCCCGCGGACTCGTCGGGGGCACGGCGAGCGGAACGGCCCTATCATCGACGAGGCCAACCGAGTGGGAGTTCACGACGCACATGGACCAGCAGGAATCGACCGAGGCCGCCCGCGCCCGCTTCGCCGCGAAGCTGCGCGAGGTCGAGGATGACCTGGCCATGCTGCGCGGCGCCCGGGAGCGCATGGTCGCGGCCGGGGTCGTAGCGCAACGTCAGCTCGACGAGACCACGGGCACGTTGATCAGTCGCACCTCGGAGGACGGCACGGCAACGGTGGTGTGCAACGGTTTGGGCAAGGTCCAACGCGTGACTCTTGACGAAACGGTGTACAACAAGTTGGGTGAACAAGAGGTGTGCGACGCGGTGAAGCAGGCCCGGCAGCTTGCCAGAGAAACCGCGCGACGACACCACGCGACGAGTGGGAGCGGCCATGCGGCGCGCAGATAAGCAGGCCGATCGGACGGCCCCACCGAGCGCCGGCGAGGTGCTCGACCAGACTGCCGATCAGCTGGATCGCCTCGACGATCGGCTGTCCGAGGCACGGGTCCGGGTCGCATCGCATCGAGGCGTCGTGGAGGTGGTCTACGACGGGCACGGCGACATCGTCCGCATCGCGATGAAATCCGGCGCGAACCGTCAGTACGCGGCCGACACCATGTCGCACCACATGACGGAGGCGCTGCGCACCGCCGACCGCACCTTGGACGCCCTCCATCAGCACGCGTTCAGTGACGTCAAGATCGGCAACGACACCATCTCCGGTTGGCGGAAGAATCCCGACACCGGCGCCGACACGGTGACCGCCTGCTTCGGCGCTACCTCGGGGGCCCCGTCATGACCGAGACGATGCGAACGGTTCTGCCGACGCTTCCCGATGATCTGCGCCCCGCCGCGCGGTTGCTGTGGGAACGGTCGCGGGTCATCACCAACGACGTGACCGAGACGCTTCTGTTGTCGTACAAGATTCTCCGGGAGATCAAGGGCAGCCCCGGCCAACTCGAATCCGGCGCGGACGCGTTCGGGCGACGCGTCGGCGATCATCTGGCGGCGGCCCGATCCGACATCGACGACGCCTATCCGATCCTCGCGGAGGGCTGGCGGGGCGGCGGCGCCGAGGCGTTCATGGACTACGTGCCGCGCCTGTCGCGCGCCATCGAGTCGGCGCAGGACAGCGCGCTGCACACCGTCGAGGCGATCGCGGCGTTCCAAGCGTCGCTGTCCGCGTTGTGGGCGAAGGTCATCGAGCGAACCCAGCAGACCGGCGGAGAGGTCATCACGGTGATCGCCGAGGCCGGGGACTATCCGCTGGCGGCGGTCGCCCCCGTCATCGAGATCGTCGAGCGCTTCTCGCAGTTCGTCGAGCAGCTGGCCGAGTCGCTGATGCAACTCACGTCCGACACGCACGCGGCCGGGGATCGACTCCGAAGTGCGACGCTGGAGTCCTTGTCCCCCAATGGTTCTGGGCCGCGCCTGCCGGAGCCGGGCGAGAACGCGGTAGCACCGTCCGGTTGGACGCCCGCCCACACCGCCGTCGAGCTGGACACGGCCGCGATGGCGCGGATGACGTCGGCGCTCGACGACGCGGGCGAACATTGGGACAAGGCGGCCGAACATTCCGCCGACATCGCCCGTGAACAGCTGACGCCAGAGGCGTTCGGCCTGGCGGGGACGCACTTCTGGGACGATCTGCACGGCGTGCTCGACCGCGACAGGGAGTTGTACGGCGCGGCCGACAATCAGGTGTCCGGGCTCGCGAAGACCCTGCGCCGGATCGGAGCCGAGTACGCCGAGGCGGACGACGCGGCGGCGACCGAACTTCGTCGGGGCCTGGAAGACACCTAGTCCGGCCAGCATGCCAACCTAATCCGATGCAGTTGGCGGCCACGATTCAGAACATCCAGAAGGCGGCGGGGACGCTGGCGACGCACAGCGTCGCCCGGATGGACAGTGAACTGCCCTGGTTCAGAGACCTTCCGGCCGATCAACGTTCGATGGTCATGCTCGTCGCGCAGGCGGGCGTCGGTTCGTTCGTGCAGTGGTTGCAGAGCGAGGGCACGAATCCCGCGGTCAGCGACGAGGTGTTCGACGCGGCGCCCGTGGAACTGGCTCGGTCGATCAGCCTTCAGCACACGGTGGCGCTCATCCAGGTGACGATCGACGTGGTCGAGGAGCAGGTGCCCGAACTCGCCGCCCCGGGCGAGGAGATCGAGCTCGGCAAGGCGATCCTGAGGTTCTCGCGCGAGATCGCGTTCGCGGCGGCGCGGGTGTACGCGCGCGCGGCGGAGTCTCGGGGGGCCTGGGACGCCCGGCTCCAGGCGCTGCTCGTGGACGGTCTGCTGCGCGGAGACGACGGGGACGAGCTGGCGGGACGTGCCGCCGCGCTCGGCTGGACCGACG
The DNA here is from genome assembly GCF_965137155.1 of Stackebrandtia soli. Taxonomy (NCBI): domain Bacteria; kingdom Bacillati; phylum Actinomycetota; class Actinomycetes; order Glycomycetales; family Glycomycetaceae; genus Stackebrandtia; species Stackebrandtia soli. Next base: position 119,787 of record NZ_CBCRZX010000008.1, on the reverse strand, counting down.
CGACGCCGGTGTCGGTGTCGGTCGGCCGCTCCCCGGGGGGAGAGGCCGCCGCGATTCTCCACAGTGTCCATCGTGCTACCCGCCGACTCGGCGTCGACGTTCTCACCGGCGTCCACGGCGATCGCCTGATCCTGGTGCTCGGGGGGACGGCGGAGCCGGAGCAGATCGTGACGAAACTGGCCGGCCTGTTCGGGGACGGGCCGATCTGCGTCGGCCCGACGATGCCGCGACTGACGGAGGCCGGGGCCTCAGCGCGGGCCGCGATGTCGGGCTACCGCGCGGCCCCCGCCTGGCCGGATTCGCCCCGTCCCGTTCCAGCGTCACAGCTGCTGGCCGAGCGGGCTCTCGCGGGCGACACCGAGGCACGCCGAATACTGCGGATCGACGTGTTCGCGGCCCTGATGCGAGCCGGTGGCTCACTTTTGGAGACAGTGGACACCTTCATCGCGACCGGCGGCGTTCTCGAGGGAACCGCCCGGGCCCTGTTCGTCCACCCGAACACGATTCGATACCGGATGCGTCGCGTCACCGAGGTGACCGGTTTCTCCCCCTTCGTGTCCCATGACGCGTTTACCCTGCGTGTGGCGTTGACCATAGGTCGCCTCGATCCGACTCAAGATGTGACCCGTTAGCCCAGCTCAGCACCAGGGCTTGTAGGAACCCTCCAAATTTTTTCGGCAGTTATCGTTAATGGCGATAGGGGAGAAAACCCTACCCATCGGAGACAGTCGTAAGCGTGGTTGTAGCCGTACTCGCCCCAGGACAGGGCTCCCAGAAGCCCGGTTTTCTCGACAGCTGGCTCGAACTCCCCGATGCGCCCGCCCGGTTGACCTGGTGGTCCGCACTCAGCGGGATCGACCTGATCCACTTGGGCACCAAGGCCGATCAGGCCGAGATCACCGACACCGCCAAGACGCAGCCGCTCTTGGTGGCCGCCGGGTTGCTCGCCGCCGAGCACCTCCCGATCGACCGTGTCGACATCGTCGCCGGGCACTCCGTCGGCGAACTGACCGCCGCTCGGCTGGCCGGTGTCGTGTCCAGCGAGACCGCCGTGACGCTCGCCGCCGTACGCGGTCGTGAGATGGCCGCCGCGTGCGCCCTCGAACCGACCGGAATGTCGGCCGTCCTCGGAGGCGACCCGGACGAGGTCCTCGCCGCCATCGAGAAGGCCGGCGCCCACCCCGCCAACCGCAACGGTGCGGGGCAGGTCGTCGCCGCCGGAAGCACCGCGGCTCTGGCCGCGATCGCGGAGAACCCGCCGACGAAGGCCCGCGTCATCCCCCTCAAGGTCGCCGGGGCCTTTCACACGCCGTACATGGAGCCCGCGCTCGACGCGTTCGCCTCCGTCGCGGCGGGAGTCGTTCCCAACGATCCGGAACGGACCTGGCTGTCCAACCTGTCCGGCAGCGCGATGCCGTCCGGAGAGGTCGCGATCCAACGTCTCGTCAAGCAGATCATCGCGCCCGTCCGGTGGGACGCGTGCATGAAGAGCATGCTCGCCAAGGGCGTCACGGGCATCATCGAACTCGCTCCCGCCGGCACCCTCGCGGGCCTGGCCAAACGGGACATGAAGGGCGTCGAGATCGTCAAGGTCAACACGCCGGACGACCTCGACGCGGCCCGCGATCTCATCAACCGCATCCACGCAGAGGGCAGCGCATGAGCATCACCGGTACCCGGGTCATCGGGCTGGGTCACTACCAACCGTCCAAGGTGCTCACCAATGAGGACCTGTCGCGGATGGTCGACACGAACGACGAATGGATCCAGTCCCGCGTCGGCATCCGGGAACGGCGCATCGCCGAGAACGAGTCCGTCGCGGACATGGCGTTCTTCGCCGCCGAGAAGGCTCTCGCGGCCGCCGGTCTGACCTCCGGCGACATCGACCTCGTCGTCGTCGCGACGTGCAGCGCGATCGACCGCGTGCCGAACACGGCGTGCCGGGTCGCGGAGCGCCTCGGCGTCGCCTCCCCCGCCGCTTACGACATCAACACCGCGTGCTCGGGTTTCTCGCACGCGCTCGCCACGGCCGACCACGCGATTCGAGCGGGCGCGGCAACGAAGGCGATCGTCATCGGCGTCGAGAAGCTGAGCGACTTCACCGACTGGACGGACCGTTCCACGTGCGTCCTGTTCGGTGACGCCGCCGGCGCGGCCGTCCTGACGGCCACCGCCGAGGGCGAGGAGCCCGGAGTCGGTCCCGTCGTGTGGGGTTCGGTGCCGCACATGAGCGACGCCGTGCGCATCGAGGCCGCGCACCCGTTCATCGCCCAAGAGGGACAGACGGTGTTCCGGTGGGCGATCACGACGCTCGCGCCGTTGGCGCGCAAGGCCGCCGAGCGGGCGGGCGTGTCGATGGACGACATCACCGCGTTCGTCGCTCACCAGGCGAATCTGCGCATCATCGAAGGCATCGCGAAGAAGCTCAACGCGCCGAACGCGATCATCGCCGCCGACGTCGTCGAGTCCGGGAACACGTCGGCGGCCTCGGTGCCGCTGGCGCTGTCGAAGCTTGCCGAGCGGGGCGACATCAAGTCCGGTGACCCGGTGCTGCTGTTCGGTTTCGGCGGAGGGCTGACCTACGCTGGTCAGGTCATCCGCTGTCCATAATGTAATGAACTATCGAAAGGGAACACTATGAGCACGCGTGCGGAAATCCTCGAAGGCTTGGGCGACATCCTCGAAGAGGTCGCCGGGGTCAACCCCGACGACGCCACCGAGGACAAGAACTTCACCGACGACCTGGACGTCGACTCGTTGTCCATGGTCGAGGTGGTCGTCGCCGCCGAAGAGAAGTTCTCCGTCAAGATCCCCGATGACGACGTCCAGACGCTGAAGACCGTCGGCGACGCCGTCAACTACATTGAGAAGGCTCAGCCGTAGTGACTGACGTTGTCGTTACCGGGATCGGCGCGACCACACCTGTGGGTGGGGACGTCGCGTCGACCTGGCGCAATCTACTCGATGGTGTGTCCGGTGTGGGCCCCCTGACTCACGACTGGGCGGCCGAACTGCCGGTGCGCATCGCCGCCGAACTGGCCGTGGATCCCGGCGAGAAGATCCCGCGCGTCCGGCAACGGCGGCTCGACCGCAGCGAACAGCTAGCGCTGATCGCCGCGAACGAAGCGTGGGCGGACGCCGGTGTCGAAGGGCTCGACGCCGAACGCCTGGGTGTGTGCTTCGGCAGCGGCATCGGCGGCGCGACGACCCTGCTCGCTCAGGACGACCTACTCGAGGCCAAGGGCGCTCGCCACGTGTCACCGCACACGGTGCCGATGCTGATGCCCAACGGCCCCGCCGCGTGGGTCGGCATCGAGCTGGGCGCCAAGGCCGGCGTGCACGCGCCGACCAGCGCGTGCGCCACGAGCGCGGAGGCGATCGCGTGGGGCTTGGACATGATCCGGGCGGGCCGCGCCGACGTCGTGGTGGCCGGCGGCTGTGAGGCCGTCATCCACCCGCTGCCGATCGCGGGCTTCGCGTCGATGAAGGCGCTGTCCACCCGCAATGACGACCCGCAGTCGGCTTCGCGTCCGTGGGACAAGAACCGCGACGGCTTCGTCATGGGAGAGGGCGCGGGTGCGCTCGTGCTCGAGCGCGCCGATCACGCCGCCGCGCGCGGTGCGACGGTGTACGCGCGCCTCGCGGGTGCCGGCATGACGTCCGACGGATTCGACATCGTGCAGCCCGATCCGCAGGGCGGCATCCGGGCCATCCGGATGGCGCTGCGAGACAGCGGCGTCGACGCGTCCGACGTCGGGCACGTCAACGCGCACGCGACGTCGACTCCGGTCGGCGACATGGGCGAGGTGCTCGGTATCACGACGGCGCTGGGCACGCACCCGATCCTCACGAGCACCAAGTCGATGACGGGTCACCTGTTGGGTGCGGCGGGCGCGGTCGAGGCGATCGCTTCGATCCTCGCGCTGCGGGAGGGCCTGATCCCTCCGACCATCAACCTGGACGACCCCGACGACGAATTGACTCTCGACGTCGCCACCGGGTCGCCGCGCAAGGCCGATCTGAACGCTGTCCTCAGCAACTCGTTCGGCTTCGGCGGACACAACGTCAGTCTGCTGTTCACCCGAGTCTGATCGCGGTTCATCGCCGCGGACCTGGAGGTCCACCAATGTCCACCGCCACTCCATCGACGACCACCACCACCGCCGTCGCGGACGTCCGCGACCCGTGGCCACGCATGCGCGCCCTGTTCGACGAGGGGACGATGCGTCCGATCGTCGACGGCGACGGTTCCGGTGTGGTGACCGCGCGCGGCGACATCGGCGGCACGCCGGCCGTCGCCTACTGCTCGGACGCCCGCCTCATGGGCGGGGCGATGGGCGTCGAGGGGTGTCGTCACATTGTGGACGTCATCGACAGCGCCGTCGCGGATCGGATTCCCGTCGTGGGAATCTGGCATTCCGGTGGTGCTCGCCTCCCCGAGGGCGTCACGGCGCTCCACGCGGTCGGTGAGGTGTTCGCGGCGATGATCCGCGCTTCCGGGCGCGTCCCGCAGATCTCGGTCGTGCTCGGCCCCGCCGCCGGTGGGGCCGCGTACGGTCCCGCGCTGACGGACATCGTGATCATGTCGAACACCGGCCGGATCTTCGTGACCGGCCCGGAGGTCGTCAAGAGCGTGACCGGCGAGCAGGCCGACATGGAGAGCCTCGGTGGCCCGGATGTTCACGGCCGCAAGTCGGGCGTCGCCCACGTCACCACCAAGGACGACGCGACGGCGCTCGCGACGGCCCGCGATCTGACGTCGCTGCTCGGCCGTCAGGGGCACTTGCAGCCCGCCGACGCGGTCGACACCGAGAACCTCGGCGAGTTGCTGCCGGAGCAGGCGAACCGTGCCTACAACGTCAAGCCGCTCGTCGTGAAGTTGCTCGATTCCGGCACCGACCTGGAGAAGCCGGTCGAGCTGCACGCGAAGTGGGCGCCGAACGTCGTCACCGTACTCGGCCGGTTCGCAGGTCGCACGGTCGGCGTGATCGCCAACAACCCGATGCGGCTCGGCGGTTGCTTGAACGCCGAGAGCGCCGAGAAGGCCGCGCGTTTCGTGCGGATGTGCGACGCGCTCGGAGTGCCGATGGTCGTCCTCGTCGACGTTCCCGGTTATCTGCCGGGGCTCGGCCAGGAATGGGACGGTGTGGTGCGGCGCGGCGCGAAGCTGCTGCACGCGTTCGCGGAATCCGTCGTGCCTCGCGTGACGCTCGTGACGCGCAAGTCGTACGGCGGCGCCTACATCGCGATGAACTCGCGGGCGCTCGGTGCGACCGCGGTGTACGCCTGGCCGACGGCCGAGGTCGCGGTCATGGGGGCGTCCGCCGCCGTGAACGTGCTGTACCGCAAGCAACTGGCGGCGGCACCGGACGAGGAGCGCGACGCCCTGCGGGCGGAGTTCATCGCCAAGCAGGAGCGTGAGGCGGGCGGTGTCGGCCGTGCGTTGGAGATCGGGGTCGTGGACGAGGTGATCGACCCGGCGAAGACGCGCCAGCGGATCGCCGAGGCGCTCGCGGCGGCTCCGGCCGCTCGCGGAAACCACGGGAACATTCCACTGTAGCGACTGTGCTTAGGGCCCGTCTCGCGCGTAGAGGCGGGCCCGTTTCGTTGCCGCCGACACATGGACGACGTTCGAAGCCACCAGGCGACGGCCTCGTCACATCAGTTCGATGTTTTTGCATTCTTGAATTCAATCGATACGATGCCCCGATGCGGATCACCCCGATCGAGACCCCCGAACCCGCGACCGTGCACGCGGCGCCCGAGTTCCGCCTCCACTTCTGGCGTCCGCACCCGCCCTCCGAGTCGACGCCGGACACCGATGCCACGTACATCGACGTCGCGGACGCGGACGTGCGCGAGACGATCGCGTGGGCGACCCAGCGATGCATCCGGACGGGAGAGACCTTCGCCCTGTTCGCGCGTGTGCCAGGCACCGAGAAGGCCGAACTGATCCGCCTCGAGGGCACCGAACCCGGCTGACCCGAACCCCGCACCTCTCCCCCGTTGCCGTGGCACGCTGCTGTACGGGGCTTCGCGCGCTCGGCGCGACCGGAGGAAGGGGGCGGGCGATGAAGGCGATCACGGTGGTGCCCGGTGAGCCCGACGCGGTGCGCGTCGGCGACGTCGACGACCCGGACGGCGACGGCCTGCTCGTCGAGGGCCTGCTCCTCGGTGTGTGCGGCACGGACGTCGACATCATCATGCACGGCTACGGCGAGGTGCCTCCGGAACACCAGCGGCTCATCGTCGGACACGAATCCCTCGGTTCGGTGCTGGAGGCGCCGTCCGACTCCGATTTCACACCGGGCGACCTCGTCGTCGGCATCGTCCGTCGACCCGACCCGGTTCCCTGTGGACCCTGCGCGCACGGTGAATGGGACTACTGCCGCAACGGTCGTTACACCGAACGCGGAATCAAGGGCCTCGACGGCTACGGCTCGCAGAGATGGCGTGTCGAACCGGAGTACGCCGTCAAGCTCGACCCCGCTCTCGGGGACCGGGGTGTACTGCTCGAACCCGCTTCTGTAACCGCGAAGGCATGGGAGCAGATCGACCGCTTCGTCGAACGGTCGTCGTGGCGCCCCGAATCGGTGCTGATCACCGGGGCGGGACCGATCGGGTTGTTCGCGGGGCTGATGGGCGCGCAACGCGGGCTCGACGTCCACATCCTCGACCGGGTCTCCGACACGCGGAAGGCCGAACTGGCGTATGAGCTCGGCGCCACGTTCCACACCGGGGACCTCTCCGAACTCGGCTTCACGCCGGATGTGGCCATCGAGTGCACGGGCTTCGCGCCCTTGGCCTTCGACCTGCCCACGGTGGTGGGACCCGACGGGGTGGTGTGCCTGGCGGGAATCTCCGCCACCGGAGGAAAGACGACGATCGATTCCGACTCGGTCAACAACACGATGGTGCTCGGCAACATCGTCGTCTTCGGCACGGTCAGCGCCGCCCGTCGACACTTCGAACAGGCGGCGAGGTCCCTGGCGCGGGCGGACCAGGGTTGGTTGTCGCGCCTCATCACCCGCAGGGTTCCGATAGCGAACTACCGGGAAGCCCTGCGTCGCGATCACGACGACATCAAGGTGGTCATTGACCTCCAGGCATGACGACCGCCGAGATCACGGCCGCAGTCGCACGGCCACGCCGACGATCAGAGCGGTTCGCTGACGAGCGCTGACGTCGCGCCGGTCATCAGCGGACGAGCGCGGTCGTGACGGCCGCCCCGAGGGGGGTCGAAAGACGGATCGCGGCAGGTCGCGGTGACGATGGTTCCACAACGGCGAGGGACCGCGGCGACCGTCATCGACGCGAAGCACGACGAAGAGACCACACGAGGATCGTTCATCCTCGGCTGGTGTTGTGATGTCTCACCACCCCATGCTCCCGAGCCGGAAAGCCGACTCGTCGACGCTACCCACGCGATCGCGTTCGGAACGGCCCGCTGCCCGAGCGTCACGGCGCGATCCGGACTCGAACCACGACAGAAATCCTTTATGGATGGCGCTGCCTTTCGTCTTTTCATTTCGCGGTGTGGCGGCTACGCTGCCGTTCAGGCCAAGCGGAAGGACCCGTCATGTCTGTAGTTCGCCTAGCTCTAGCCGGAGCCGGAGGCCGAGGCACCCATTACACGAACTGGGTGCTCGAACACCCCGAGCTCGCCCGAGTGGTCGCCATCGCGGAGCCACGCGACCGCGTCCGCAAGGAATTCGCGAAGCGCCACGGCATCCCCGACGAACATTGCTTCACCTCATGGGAGGAGATGGCGGACGCGGGCCGGATCGCCGACGCCGTTCTGATCTGCACGCAGGATCGCATGCACACCGAACCCGCGATGGCCTTCGCCGGCGCGGGTTGGCATGTCCTGCTTGAGAAGCCCATGGCGCCCACCGCCGAGGAGTGCGAGCGGATCGTCGCAGCCGCCCGATCCGGCGGCGGGATCTTCGCCGTCTGCCATGTTCTGCGGTACACGCCGTACACGAAGGCGCTCAAGGGAATCCTCGATTCAGGAACGATCGGCGACATCATCACGGTGCAGCACCTCGAACCGGTCGGCTACTGGCACTTCGCGCACTCCTACGTGCGTGGTCCGTGGCGCAACGAGGCCGAGTCCTCCCCGATGCTCCTGGCGAAGTCCTGCCACGACCTGGACTGGTTGCGGCACATCGTGGGGAAGCCGCTGACAAAGGTCTCCAGCTTCGGGAACCTGCGGCACTTCCGAACCGAGAACGCGCCAGAGGGGTCGACGGAACGCTGCGTCAGCTGCGCCGCCGAGCCGGGTTGCGCCTACTCGGCGACGAAGATCTACGGCAAGAGCCTCGAGCAGCCGACCTTCGCGCTCCGCCACGTCCTCGAGGTGATCGACGAACCGCACCTCGACAAGGCCATGCAGGACGGTCCGTACGGCAAGTGCGTCTACCGCACGGACAACGACGTCGTCGATCACCAGGTCGTCAACATGGAGTTCGGCGGCGGCGCGACGGGCACGTTCACCGTCACGGCGTTCACCCCGATGGAAGACCGCAAGACCCGAATCTTCGGTTCACAGGGCATGATCGAAGGCGACGGCGAGGAGATCCGCGTCTTCGACTTCAACACCGAGAAGACCGTGATGACGAAGATCCGCACCCGCTACGGGGTCGGTGCCGGTGCCGGGCATGGCGGTGGAGACGCCGGACTCATCGAGGCGTTCGTGCGCGCGGTCGCCGACGGGGACCAGTCCCTCGTGCTGTCCGGGCCCGACGAATCGCTCGAGACGCACCTGGCCGTGTTCGCGGCCGAGCGAGCCCGCATGAACGACACAGTGGAGCGAGTCGAGACGGGCTCGTGACAGGGTGTCAGTCCCAGCGTTCGCCGGTGAGGCGCTCGTAGGCCTCGACGTATTTCGCGCGGGTCGCGGCGACGACCTCGGCGGGAATCTCGGGCGCCGGTTCGCTCCTGTCCCAGCCCGTTGACGCCGCCCAGTCGCGCACGTACTGCTTGTCGAAGGACGGCTGTGGGCGGCCGGGTTTCCACTCGTCCGCCGGCCAGAAGCGCGACGAGTCCGAGGTCAGCACCTCGTCGCCGAGCCGGAGCTCACCGTCGTCGTCGAAGCCGAGCTCGATCTTGGTGTCGGCAATGATGATGCCGCGCTCCGCGGCGATGGCGCTACCGCGCCGGTACACCGCGAGCGTGACGTCTCGCAGTCGGGCAGCGAGCGTCTCGCCGTGCTCGGCGACCACGTCGGCGTAGGAGATCGGCTCATCGTGCTGGCCGAGAGGTGCCTTCGTCGACGGGGTGAAGATCGGTTCGGGCAGTCGAGAACCGTCGACGAGGCCGTCGGGCAGATCGATGCCGGAGACGGTGCCGTCGCGGTCGTAGTCCTTCAGCCCGGAACCGGTCAAGTAGCCGCGAGCGACGCACTCGACATCGATCATGGACAGTTTGCGGCAGCGGACGGCACGCCCGGCGAACTCCTCGGGCACGTCGGTCGCGGAGATGACGTGGTGCGGGACGATCTCGGTGAGTTGCTCGAACCACCACAGGCTGAGCGCGGTCAGCAACCGTCCCTTGTCGGGGATCGGTGTCGGCAGAACGATGTCGTAAACGGAGACACGGTCGGAGGCGACGAGGATGATGTCGTCGCCGTCCGCGTAGAGGTCGCGAACTTTCCCGGAGTGCAGCAGCTTCACGCGGTCATTGGATCATGAGCGACGTGCGGGAACCGATTCGGCCTTCTCTCGTGTCGGTTCCGACTCTTCGCCGGTGAGATGCCCCTTGACCGCCGAGTAGAGGTAGCTGATCGGCCAGATGGCCGCGATCACGACGAAGTTGCCGGCCCCGGCCAACAGCTCAACGAGTGGTCGGGTGCGCTCGGGTTCGTCCACGAGGACGATGAGCAGTCCACCGACGGCCCAGGCGATCGCGTAGGCGGCGACGATCTTGACCCAGATGACGATCTCGTGACGGAGGCGCGCGAAGCCGTCCTTCGGTGGTTTCGTCGGCTTCGGTCCGTTCGCGAAACGGTGCGCGATGCGCGAGTCGACCCAACGAATCGTCTGATGCCCGAACACGACGGAGTATCCGAGGTAGATCGCGGCGAGCGCGTGCCTCGGGCCGGCGGTCGCGCCGTTCTGCATGTCGATGACGGACGCGACCAGCAGCACGACGTCCAGGAGCGGAACGCTGACGAGCAGCGCGGTCGACAGGCGACGCATCCGCAAGCCGTACCGGACGAGCAATCCGATCCCGAGCAGCACCCAGAAGCCGACCTCGCAACCGATGATGACCCACACCAACATGAAGTACTCCCCTGTCCGACCGACGACTCGTCCATCATGGCCTCGATCGGGCGGTCGGGCATCGGCGTGCGTGGCGACATCGGTGTACGACTTTGGTTTACCCCGGTTTCGTCAACGGCGGCGGTATCGACGCCTCGGGTCGGTGGTTCGATGGACTCCATGCGGATCGACCTGGACGGGGGCACACGAGCGCGGCTCGTCGTGGTGATCGCCGTGTACCTCGCGGGGGCGGCGTTGCTCGCGGTCGGCGCCCACTCCAACACGGGAATGGCACCGCCGCCGTGGCTGCGGTACGTCACCCTCGGCGTGGTCTGCGGGGCGATGTTCCTGCGGCGACGCGCGCCGATGCTGGGGCTCGGCATCGGGACGATCGGTTTCGCCGCCGAACTCGTCATGGGGGTCTCGCTCGGTACGGCGCTGGCGTACAGCGACAACCTGTACGCCGCCGCCGCGCACGGACCGCGCCGGGCGGGCAGGGTGATGCTCGTCGTCGGGGTGGTGCTGACGGTGGCCGATGCCGCGGTCGCGTATCACTTCAGCGGGTTGCCGGGCGCCGTCGTCATCGCGGCCGTGCTGGCGATGCTGCTGCTGTCGCCGGTGGCGACGGCGATGATCATCCGGGAGAGCCGGACGAGGGCTGAGGCGGAGGCGCGGCGTGCCGAGGCCGAAACCCAACGGGCGGAGACGATCGCGCGGTTGGCGGAGGCCGATCGGGAGGCGGTGCTGGCGGCGGAGCGCAATCGCATGGCCCGGGAGTTGCACGACACGATCGCCAACCATTTCTCGGCGATCGCGATCCGGGCGTCCGCCGTCATGTCGCGAACCGACATGGACGCGGCGGCCGTACGCGACATCGTCGCGGACATGAGACAGTCGAGTTTGGATGGTCTAGGTGAGGTGAGGCGCACCATCGACTTCCTGCGCACCGGCGAGCCCGAGGACGTGGTGCAGCACGGCATCGGGGACATCGACGAGGTCGTCGATCGAGTTCGCGCCGACGGCCTCGGCGTGACGTACAGCCTCACGGGCGCCGAACGTCCGCATCCCATCGCCGTCGGATTCGCGGCCTACCGCATCGCCCAGGAGGCGTTGACGAACGCGCTCAAGCACGGGAGGGACGCCGACGCCAGGGTCGCGATCGACGACAGCGGCGTGACGCTCGTCGTCGACAACATCTGCGACGACGACGGCGATCCGGCACCGGGTACGGGAAGCGGGCTCCTCGGAATGCGCGAGAGGGCGCACAGTCTGGGCGGGTTCTTCGCGGCCGGGCGGCGGGGCGACAATGGCTGGCGGGTCCGCGCGGTGCTGCCCATCATGGAGGAGGGGACCCGTTGATCCGAGTCTTGATCGCCGATGATCACGCCGCCGTCAGGTCGGGGCTGCGGCTGATCTGCGAAGGCGCGGCGGACATCACGGTGGTCGGCGAGACCGGCGACGGTCAGACCACTGTGGATGAGGCGCGGCGACTCGCTCCCGACGTCGTCCTCATGGACATCCGCATGCCCCGGATGGACGGGATCGCCGCGACCCGAGCCCTCGCGGGCGAGTGCGACGTCGTCATCCTCACGACCTACGGAAGCCCACAGCACCTGTTCGAAGCACTCGCGGCCGGTGCCGCCGGCTTTCTGCTCAAGGACACCGACGCCGAGACGCTCCTCAGCGCGCTGCGGCTCGTCGCGGCCGGGGACGGCCTGATCTCACCAGCCATGACACGCACCCTCATCGCGGAATTCAGCCGTCTCCGGCCGACCGCACCCACCGTCGACGACTCGACGTTGACACCGAGAGAACGGCAGGTGTGGCTCCTCATCGGACGGGGCCTGACGAACGCGCAGATCGCCTCGGAACTCGACATGGCCGAGGGCACCGTCAAGACTCACGTCAGCCGCGTCCTGTCGAAACTGGGCCTGCGATCAAGGGTCCAGGCCGCGATCGCGGCGGGCGGAGTCGAATCGTGACGGGCACTCCGTCCACGGCACCGCGTGCCTGTTTTGTGCCGGTACCCAGCGAATTGCCAGAAAGCTCCCAGGCGTCGTTGTTACCATTTCGCGATCGGACCACAAGAGAAATTCATCTCGATTTATCGATTAGTGGCTCCGAGCGTCGCGACCCCCATTCGTGACGCGACAACCCTCGCGAAAGCGTTGCGGGACAAAACCATCACGGCATACCGTGACGCAGGTGCCGCCGTTTCGCCCGACCAGGTGCGTCGGCGAACCCCCAGACGGCGGCAACCGGGCGGCGGCAGCGAAACCTCGGCAGGAGACGCGCTTAAGTCATGGCAACCGATACGCAGATACGACGTGCGGAGCCACCCATCGTGCCGTCTGCCCGGCATCAGCCGGCACCCTCAGCAGGCGGGAAACCGAAGGACCCGTACTTCTCGAACGCGAAATTCATCCTCATCGTCCTTGTCGTCTGTGGACACGCCTGGGCGCTCGTCATGGGCGACAACGACATCGTACGCGGGCTCTACTACACACTGTACGACTTCCACATGCCCGCGTTCATCCTCATCTGCGGGTACTTCTCGAAGAGCTTCACGGCACGTCCGGATCAAATGCAGCGCCTCATCGCGGGCGTCCTCGCGCCGTACCTCATCTTCTCGATCCTCTATGGAACACAGCGAATCTGGACCGGCGGCGAGTTCAAACTGAGCCTGTTCCACCCGTACTATCTGCTGTGGTTCCTCGTCGCGCTGTTCGTCTGGCGACTAACTGCTCCACTGTGGCGCCGCATCAAGTACCCGGTGGCCGTCGCCACGATCATCGGCGTCGCCGCGATCGTCCTCAACCTTCCCACCGAGTTCGACTTCGGCCGGATCCTTCAGTTCCTGCCGTTCTTCGTCGCCGGCATGTTCCTGACGCGTGAGCACTTCACGATGCTCAAGCGCCCGGTGTTCCGGTACGGAGGGCTCGTCCTGACGATCGGGCTGACGGTCGCCGCGATCATGTTCAACCGGTCCCTCAACCGCAACTGGATCTACTTCAACGAGGGCGCCCCGCAGATGGACGTCGGGATCGCGATGGGCCTGGGCCTGAAACTCGTGCTGCTCGCCACCTCGGTGATCCTCGTCGCGACGTTCTTCGCCTGGGTACCGGATCGTCAGTTGCCGATCTCACGATTCGGCGACCTGACGATGTACACGTTCCTGTTGCACGGTTTGGTCATCAAGGGCGTGGAAGCGAGCGGCCTCTACGACTGGCCGCCCACCCAGACCGCGCTCGGCGCCGTCGCGACAACGGTCGGCGCGATCACCGTCGCGCTGCTCCTCATGTCGCCGCCGGTGCGGTGGGTGACCCGGCCGCTGGTCGAACCGAGACTCGACTGGATGTTCACGAAGCAACCGAGCACCACCACGGCTCGCTGACGACAGGTGGGGCGGCCCGTGGGCCGTCCCACCTTCCATTTCAGATCATCCCTCGTCGGCGGCGCGGTACAACCGCTCCGGCGTCACCGCGCCGACGTACAGTCGGCCGTCGTCCATCACCAGCACGCTGAACAGCGACGACGTGAGCAGTCGTCCCGTCCCCCACGATCCCGACACCTGCGGGGATCGGGCCAGATAGCCCGTCAGCACCGAAGACCACTCGGGGTCGACATCGACGGCCAGGACCGACGACCACCCCGAACCCAGCAACCGGGCCCGCCTCCCCTCCCCCGCGCGCTCCGCAGTCCCATCGCGCACCGTCACGCCCGCCGGGGCGACGAAGGTGAAGTTCTCGGCGTCCGGCTCCGCGAACTCGACCCGGGAGAAGGCCACCTCGAACACCGGCTCGGTCTCCCCCGACGCGTACACGCGCGTCCGCAGGGGGACGCCCGTCTCCGCGTCGACCGCGAGCCGGACCTCGTCGACCAGCGACGCGGCATCGCGCGGAGTCAACACGAGTTCGTGGGCCGCCCGACCTGCGACCTCCACCGTGCGCTCGACGGCGACCGTCGTCGCCGGTTCGACCGACGCCAGAGCCCGCCGTGCCGCCTCCGACGGGGAAGCGACGAACCCGGACACCTCCGACGGTGGCCACAGCGGAAGTGCCGCGGCTTCGTAGGGCAGGCGGTAATGCGTCGCGGTGTCCTCGTCGCTGTCCCACACCCACAGGTCGCCACCGTTGCGGATGAGATCGGTCTCACCGAGCGCGTCGAGCGCAGCGAGTCGCAGCCGACCCGGCGCCGCGTACCACACGCGCACGCTGCGACTGCGATCCAAGCGAGCCGCGAAGGCGCCGGGGAGACCCAGGTTCGCGTTCTGCACGATCGTCCCCGAGACTCCCGGGACGTCGGCGCCCTCGAGGAGCGCCAGCACCTGCGCCGGGCTCGGCAGGGCCTCGCCACGAGCGGACACGATCCCCGCCGCCGTACCCGCGACGACCACCACCACCGCCCCGGCACCGGCCACTGCCTTCAGCGAAGTGCGCATGCTCACGTCCGTTCGTGCGTTGCCGGTGACTCGATACGACGATCATGCGTGGCCTGCACTGAGGAGTGCCTGAGACCACCTGAACGTTTCCACAGGAGCGCATTACCGTCGTATGGATGAGGCTTCTCATTGTCGAAGACGAGCAGCGGATGGCGACCGCCCTGGCCCGTGGTCTGCGCGCGGACGGTTTCGCCGTCGAACTCGCCCACGACGGCGTGACGGGGCTCGACCAAGCACGCCATGGATCGTTCGACGCGGTCATCCTCGACGTGATGCTCCCCCGCCTCTCCGGTTACGAGGTCGTGCGGACGCTCCGCAAGGAGAACAACTGGGTTCCGGTGCTCATGCTGTCGGCGAAGGACGGCGAATACGACCAGTCCGACGGTCTCGATCTCGGAGCCGACGACTACCTGACCAAACCGTTCTCCTACGTGGTCCTGTTGGCCCGGCTGCGAGCGCTCCTGAGACGGGGCCGACCGGCACGTCCGACCGTCCTGACCGTCGGCGATCTGACACTCGATCCCGCGAAGCGGCAGGTCAGCAGAGGCGAAACCGACATCGCCCTCTCCGGGCGGGAGTTCTCGCTCCTCGAATACCTCATGCACCACGCCGAGCACGTCGTGACGAAGGTGAAGCTGCTCGACCACGTGTGGTCGGCGAGCGAGGACACGCACGTCAACCTCGTCGAGGTCTACATCGGATACCTGCGGAGGAAGATCGACGCCCCGTTCGGGCGCAAGAGCCTCCAGACGGTGCGCGGCGCCGGATACCGGTTGACCGCCGCGTCATGACCTTGCGTTGGTCGACGCTGCCGCTGCGGATGCGCCTCGTCGCGCTCGGCGTCGTCGGGCTGCTCGCGGGTTTCGCGATCGGCGGCTGCGGTCTCGTGTGGGCCCTGCACCTGACGTTGCGACACTCCGTCGACACGGCGGCGACGGCCACGGCACAGGAGATCGGCGAGAGCATCGCGGCCGACGGGCTGCCCGATCCGGTTCCCGTCGATCAGGACGCCACCGTCGTGCAGGTCTTCGACGCCGACGGCCGATTCGAATCGGGATCGATCGGCGCCGATCCTCTCGTCCCGCTGTTGCGGCCCGATCAACTGGACTCCGCGCTCGCGCACGGCACCCACTTCACGGTCGACGGTTCGCGTGCGAGCCTCGCGGGCAAGCTGCGCGTCACCGCGATCGAGGCCGACGGGCACACCGTCATCGTCGGGGTCTCGCAGTCGGAACTGTCGGCAGTGCCGAAGTTCGCGTTCGGTCTGGCGATCACGATGGGGATCCTCGCGGTCGGTGTCGGGGTGGCGCTGTGGTGGATGGTCGGGTGGACGCTGCGACCGGTCGAAGCGGCCCGCGCCAAGCAACGCGACTTCGTCGCCGACGCGGCGCACGAGCTGCGCAGTCCACTCGCGAACATGCGCACCGAACTGGAGGTCGCGGCGCGAATCGGGCCACAGGAGGGGCTCATCGACGATCTCCTCACCGACGTGGAGCGACTCGGGCGGATGACGGAGGACCTGTTGTTCCTGGCGCGCATGGACGGCGCTCGCCGGGTGTGGCGGCCCGAGTCGGTCAACGCCGCCGAGGTCATTCGCGAAATCATCGCGGATCACCGAACGGCCCGCGTCCGGGTCGTCGCCGATCTGACGGACCCGACGCTCGAACTGTCCGCCGATCGGGACGCGCTGCACAGGATCCTCACCAACCTGACCGACAACGCGGTTCGACACGCGGAGACCGGCGTCATCATCGGCGCGCGGCGGAACGCCGGGGCTATCGAGTTCACCGTCACCGACGACGGTCCGGGGATTCCGGCGCGCGACCGGGCGCGCGTGTTCGACCGGTTCACTCGGCTCGACGACGCCCGTGCCCGCGATTCCGGCGGTACCGGTTTGGGGCTGGCGATCGTCTCGGAGCTCGTCGCGATGCATCGGGGAACGATCACACTGTCCGGCAACGAACCACATGGCCTGAAGGCGACCGTCCGTCTGACGTCGTGAGTGGAGGCCGAAAGGTATCCGCCTCTCGGTGGGGCACCACATGAATCGCCCGGTTCCGACGGTCCGCGCGACGGACTCGCACGCCAAGAACGGAGCCGCTCGACGAAGTTTGGAATGCGGTGTCAGGACTGTTCGGCGTGAAGGGTCCTCAGTTCCCGGACGACCGGTCTTGAGTCGAAGCCGTACTCGATGAGCCAACCCGCGACGGCCAGAAGCCTCAGGACGACCATTCCCCGGTACGCGCGCCGCACATGCGCTCGCAAGGCCTCGTCGGCACCGTAGGCGTCGAGGACGTCCGGCAGCACGTCCGGACGCCGCAGCGTGAGCACCGTGAGGTCCCACAGGGGATCGCCGATCGCCGAGTCGGCGACGTCGATGACGGTCGCCCTGTCGTCGGTGACGAAGAAGTGATACGGCGCCGCGTCGCCGTGCAGGGTCACGGTCGAGCCCGGCGTCGCCTGTTCGACCTCGTCGATGGCGGCACGCATCCACGCCCGTTGCTCGGCATCGAACTCCGTCGCGACGTCCTTGTCGACGACCTCGCGCGCGACGTCGAACATCTGTGGCCAGAAGCGGGCGCCACGGGGGCGAATTCGATCATGGATCCGTCGTAGCGTCCGTGCCGCGGCCTTCCAGTCCGCGTCCGCAGAGGACGCCGACAGCACCCGCCCTTGGGCGAGCGATTGAACCAAGACGGACGGGGAGCCGTGGCGGTCGTAGTCGAGGACGGCGGGCACCGGGACGCCCCGACGCGCGAACTCGCGCAGCATGCGGACCTCGTGCGCGAGCCGACGGCGATCGACATCACCCTTGATCACGACCGTCACACCCACGTCGTCGACGGTCGTGAACACGACTCGATCCTTGTGCGCGACAAGCGATCGGACCACTACCACCGGCCGCCCCCAGCGCTGTCCGAGCGAATCGCATACGCGCCGTGTCAGGTCCATGTCCGCATTCTCGCCGACGGCCGGAACGATCGCCAGCCGATAAGGCCGCACCCGTCCACTTAGAACAGCAGGCCGAGCCCGTTGCCGATCAGGACGACGCCGAAGACGAGCAGTACGACGAACATGACCGTCGCGTTGTTGCGGGTCAGCCAGTCCTTCATCGACTCCAACGAGGACGACAGCTTGTCCCGGAAGAGGAAGTAGCCGATCACCGGCACCAGCACCGTCGACGCCGCGAGCAGACTGAAGACGATCAGGCCGGTGACCGCCGAGCCCGCGCTGGCGCCCGCCAGCGACAGACCGGCCGACAAAGCCAGCGGCAGGTTCTTCGGATTCAGCGCCGCGAGCGCGGCACCGATCCCGATCGCCTGAGCGATCGACATGCGGTCGACGCCCGACATCCACTTCGGAAGCTGCGGTTTGTCACCCGGTCGCGGCCGCGATCGCCACTGCCGAACGGCCAGGACGAGGAAGAACGCACCGAGGACGAGTTTGATGATTCCGACGACGACACCGCCCCCGTCGTGGCCGTTGGCCGCCGACCGGGGCACGAACAGCATCACCACGAGCGCGACCAACACGATGCCCGCGAGCCATCCCAGCGCGAAGGCGGGAGCGGTCTTCACCGCGCGCGCCGACAGCAGCATGAGGATCGCCGCGATGATCGGGATCGGGCTCAGCGCGATACCGATCGCGGGCCCCAACACGTCGTTCAACACGGTTCCCATCGCGACCCCCCGCCGCTCGCCGACCGTTACCGAGAACGATTCTTCCCGCCGGACACGACCAAACGGGTCGTTTTCGGACAAAAGCGTTCTCGTGTCACGCCGTCATGTCGTCGCGGGTGCCGATGACGCGTGCGGGGACCCCGGCGACGATCGCGCGCGGAGGCACGTCGCGAGTCACGACCGCGCCCGCGCCGACGACCGCGCCGTCACCGATGCGCACGCCCCGGGTGATGACGCTCTTGGTGCCGAGCCAACAATCCCGTCCGATGCGGACGGGGGCCTTGATGATGCCCTGGTCCATGATCGGCCGAGCGAGATCGGCGATGCGGTGATCGAAGTCGATGATGTACACGTCATCGGCGATCAGCGTCGCGTCACCGATGTGGACGTCCAGGTAGGCGTTGACGGTCACTCGCGCGCCGAGTACACACTTCGCTCCGATATGGATGTTTCCCTCGTGGGCGCGGATCGCCGAGCCGCTGCCGATGTGCGCGTCGGCGCCGATCCGCAGGCGGCCGTAGCCGCGCCGGGCGACCACCTCGACGCGGCGGCCGAGGTAGACGACCCCGGCGCAGTGAACCTGCGGTCTGCGCAGCCGAAGCCACGCGAACCGCAGGTAATCCGGCCACAGGCGCGGACTCAATCGCCACATTTGCGCCCGGTGATCAGCACGTTGTAGAACAGGTCGGCCGGAAGCACCTTCGACAGACCACGATCGACGGTCGACAGGGTCTTCCAGGCGTTCATCGCGAAGTTGGCCCAACCGAACCCGAGTTTGCCGGGAGGTACCGCCGATTCGAAGGTCCGCACCGGCCAGCCGAGAATCGCCGCCGTCAGTTCCTCGGTGTGCGTCTCGACATCCACGGCCCCCGCGCGGTCCGCCATTCCCGCGAGCTCCGACGGCACGAAGGTGTGCAGGTCGACGACCGCTTCGAGCGCGGCGGCGGCAGAGGACTCGTCCAGTTCGGTCTGCGGTCGACGCCAATCGTTGAGGAACGGCAGCTTCGTCGCCGTCGTCGTCGCCCACCATGTCAAACGGCCGAGCCGACGCGCGTAGAAGTCGCCGATCCGGGTCGGGTCGCCCGCGAAGACGAAGCGACCACCGGGTTTGAGAACGCGCAGGACCTCCCGGAACGCCTGCTCGACGTCCGGAATGTGGTGCAGGACGGCATGTCCGACGACGAGGTCCACCGACTCGTCGGGGTACGGAATCGTCTCCGCGTCGGCGACCCGACCGGTCACGTCGAGACCGAGGCGTTCACCGTTCCGGCAGGCGACCTCGACCATCTTCGGGGAGATGTCGGTGACGACGCCGCGCTCGGCGACGCCCGCCTGCATGAGATTCAGCAGAAAGAAACCGGTGCCGCTGCCGACTTCGAGCGCCGTCTCATAGGGCCAGCCGTCCGCGCCGGCGGCCAGGACGAAACGTTCGCGCGCGTAGTCGATGCACCGCTGATCGTACGAGATCGACCACTTGTCGTCGTAGGTCTCGGCTTCCCAATCGTGGTACAGGACGTTGGCGCGCTTGGGATCGCTGCGCGCCGCCTCGACATCCTCAATGGTCGTCATCGGCCGTGGAACCCCGGCTTGCGCTTGGCGGCGAACGCGTTCATGCCCTCGTGCGAGTCCTCGGTCGCGAACAGCCCGGCGAACAACTGCGACTCCCAGGCCAAACCGGCGTTCAGGTCCATCTCCAACCCGCTGTCCACGGCCTGTTTCGCCGCGCGGAGGGCCCTGGCCGGGCCGTCAACAAAAACCCGCGCGAACTTCTGCGCCGCCTCGAAGACCTCCGCGGCGGGCACGACGTCGTCGACGAGCCCGATCCGCTGCGCCTCGTCGGCGTCGATCATGCGGCCCGTGAAGATCAGCTCCTTGGCCCGCGACGGCCCGACCAGTCGCGGAAGTCGCTGCGTCCCACCGGCTCCGGGGATGATGCCCAACTTGATCTCGGGCTGGCCGAGCTTCGCGTCGGCGGCGCAGATGCGGATGTCACACGCCAACGCCAACTCGCAACCGCCGCCGAGCGCGAACCCGGTGATCGCGGCGATGACGGGTTTGCCGATCCGCGCCACCGCGTCGAACGCGGACGACAACTGGGGAGCGCGGGTCGACATGTCGGCGTAGCCCATGTCGGCCATCTCCTTGATGTCGGCGCCCGCCGCGAAGACCTTCTCACCGCCGTAGACGATCACGGCGTGGACGGTGTCGTCGGCGTCGGCCGCGACCGCCGCCGCGCGCAGCTCTTCCTGCACTTGGGTGCTCAAGGCGTTCATCGGAGGCCGCGCCAGGCGGATGACACCAACACCATCGGATACTTCGAGGTTCACAAAATCTGCCACATCGGGCAGGTTACACGTCAGGCGCTACCGGTCACGACGGTCGGACGACGGCGCGGCTCACGCGTCGGCGGGCGTCACGGCGTCCCGAGACAGGACGCCGGACAGGGCCGTGTACCAGTGATCCGCGATCTTCGCACCACCGGCCTCATTGGAATGCAGACCGTCGTAGGTGTCGACTTCGGCGTCGAAGCCGTCCGCCTGATCGACGACGATAACCGGCGACGCGATCGTGTTCTGCGCGGCGGCCCAGAACGGGATGCCCTCGACGAGCCGATCCAGCCGGTCCGGGCAGCTCGCGCAGTCCTTGCCCATCGGTGTGTCCGTCATCGGGATCGGTTGCGCGACGAGGATGACGATGTCGGGATTGTGCTGACGCATCTGATCGACGAGGACCGAGTACGCCGCGAGGATCTCGTCGGCGTCGCGGTCGTGCCGGATGTCGTTGGAGCCCAAGTGCATCATGACGACGTCGGCGGGGTCGCCGTCGAGCCATTCGGGGAGGCGCTGACTCGCGGCGAGCCGGGTCGCCCGCGAACCGCTGAAACCCGCGTGATCGTTGTCGAAGCCGTCACCGCAGGCGTCGGGGCCGGAGCGTTTGCCCACGAAGTCGATGTTGGTGTAGTCGGCGTCCTGAAGCTCATGCCACAGCCGGGCTCGCCAACATCCGGTGGAGCCGGTGATGGAGTCACCGAGAAGAAAGATGCGCACGTCCGGCGCGTCGCCGTCGGCAGGCAGGGCCGAGCGGTCGTCGGGTTGCAGGACGTAGCCGACCGAGGCGGTCAGCAAGGCCAACAACGTGGACAGGATCGCGGAGAATCTGCCAAATCTTCTCATGTCGCGAGAGAACACAACCTTCGTCTGATTGACAACAGTTGTCGCTGGGCGTATAAGGCCCGGAGTTGACCGTCTATTCTGCCAAACCCCCGCACGGGACGCAAACCGGGCACAACGACGACGTGCGAAAGGCGCGGCAGATCAGCAATCGGGCTGCGGCGGCGGTTGCCGTTCCTCAATGGTGGGTTCCTCGAAGGTGAGGACCGCGAGCATGTTGTCCCACGCGTCCGAGTCCGGAATGAACACTTCACTGTGGGCGTGGAGACCGCCGATGCGTTTGCCGACGATGCCCTGCGATCCGAGCGTCCGCCCGACGTCGTCGAGCGCGTCCGGGTCGTCCGGCAGGTGTCCCGTGGTGACGATGACGACGCCGTCCAGTTCGGCGGTCGACACACCGTGCCCCAGGCCGGTGCCGCGCGGGATGTTCTGGACGTAGCTGATCGGGTCGCCTGGTGCCATGACGACGAACCGGGGGCGGCAGGGCTCCAGGTAGTCGGCGGGTGAGTCGACGCCGAAACCCGCGCCCGCCGACGCGACGTGCAGGATTCGGTCGACGTCCATCGGATACAGCTCGGCGAGGCCGACCATCGCGCCGCCGTAGGAATGTCCGACGAGAGTCAGGCCGACATCGGGACCGACCTGGCGCCGCAGGTCGCGCGTGAAGGCCGCGAGCGGCCCGGCAGCGGAGGCGGCCCACGCACCGCTGGCCTCCTGGATCCATCCCGACGGGAACGGCGCCGCCGCCCAGATGATCATCGCGAGACCGTCGGCGGCGTCGACGAAGGTGCTGGCACGGCCCGTATAGCGGGTGAAGTTGTCGGAGGTGAGGAACGCGCTGCCGCCAGGGACCAGGACCCCGACCTCGGTCGCGGTGGACAGGTCCCCGACGAGCTCCGCCCATGAGCCCTCACCTTCGTTGCCGAAGGCGTCGAAGTAGATGAGCTGCTGGTCGAGGTTGGCGATCTCGGTGAGTTCGACGCGTTCCCTTCGTGGAGGTTCAGTCCACGGCCGGTCGGGTTGAGGCCAGCGGGTCGACGACTCGGCCGCGGCGACGACCCGGATGTGATTGGCCGCGATGCGGATGTCGTAGGGAACCCCGGGCCGGTTTCCCACCAGTTCGGGGTAGATCGCGGCGAGCCATTCGACGTCCGAACGATCCAAACGGGATAGTTGATCCGCCAGGACGGCGCCGTCGGGGTCGGGCCACGCACCCGCGAACAGGGCGGCGACACCCGCCTCCCACGGATCGTCCGAGGCGGGGTCGGGCAGCGCGGCCACCCGTTCGACCGCGAGCGACGGATCGTTGCCGACGGCCCCCGCGGCCACCAGCGGAATGGACGCGGCGATCGACGGAGGCAGGTTCTCGGCGGCGATCCGAGCGGGTGAGCCGGACGCGACGGCTTCGGTTGCGGCCGTGAGAGAGGCGGGGCTGGCCGGCACGACCGGTTCGGGCCGCACCGTGATGCCGGGCGCGATCAGGATCGCGGCCGCGAGCATCGTCACCCCGATCCGCCGCCAATCGCGTCCTACCCGCCCGGTGCCCACCCGGCAAGCCTACCCAGCGACTACGCCCGGAATAGTCCACAAAGTCAGCGTGGCGGAACTTAGGGGCCACGATCGAGTGACCGGGCGCCTTCGCTCTCGGTCGACGCGCCGTTCGAGGCGGATCGACCGGCAGTGGCGGACGGCAGGGGTGGCGAACGCGACGGACGTCAAGCGGCGCGGGCCGTGAACCGGTCGCCCCGGCGCTCCAGGATGAGCGGAATGCCGAACGCCCGTGACAGGTTGTCGGAGGTGAGCACGTCGTCGATGAGGCCGGCCGCGACCACGCCGCCACCGGACATCACCATCGCGTGCGTGAAACCGGGCGGGATCTCCTCCACGTGATGGGTGACCATCACGAGCGCGGGCGCGTCGGCGTCCGCGGCGAGTTCCGCGAGCATGCCGACGAGGATCTCGCGCGCGCCGAGGTCGAGCCCCGCGGCCGGTTCGTCCAACAGCAGCAACTCCGGGTCCGTCATCAGCGCCCGAGCGATCTGCACCCGCTTACGCTCCCCTTCGGACAGAGTGCGGTAGGTGCGCTCCGCGAGACCGTCGACCCCGAAGCGGGCGAGCAGGTCGCGGGCGCGGGCGTCGTCGATGTCGTCGTAGCGTTCGTGCCAACTCCCGACGAGGCCCCACGCGGCGGTCCGGACGACGTCGATGACCTTCTCGTCGGCGGGAATCTCCTCGGCGAGAGCGGCGGTGCTCAATCCGATGCGGGGTCGCAGTTCGAAGACGTCGACGCGGCCGAGTCGCTCGTCGAGGACTCGCATGACGCCGGCGCTGGGGTGAAGACGACCGGCCGCCAGCTTGAGGAGGGTCGTCTTGCCCGCTCCGTTGGGGCCGAGGATCACCCACCGTTCGTCGAGCTCGACCTGCCAGTCGACTCCGGCGAGGAGCGTGGCGGGGCCACGACGGACGACGATTCCTGCTGCGTCAATGACGAGATCGCTTGAGTCGGACACGTCTGAATAGTGCCACGGACGCGGCATCGCGTGGGCCCTGGCGCGGGCCGGGCGGATCAGTGGCGTCGGATTCGTTCCCGCCCGAGTATCCACAGTGCTTCGACTCCGTCGCGCCAGGTGATCTTCTTTCCCTGGTCGCGGGTGCGCGCCGAGTAGGAGATCGGGACCTCGTAGGGCCGAATGCCCTGCCGCAGCAGCTTCGCGGTGATCTCGGCCTCGATGCCGAAACCGTGGGAACGGACGCGCAGTCGCCGGAACAGCGCGGTCGGCATGAGCTTGAAGCACGTCTCCAGGTCGCTGATGTAGGAGTTGTACATGACGTTCGCGGCGAGCGTGATCGTCTTGTTGCCCATGACGTACCAGAACGAGTAGGAGGAGTGGCTGCCGAAGGTGCGGTTGCCGTAGACGACCTCGGCGCGGTCGGCGAGGACGGGTTCGAGGAGCGTCGGGATGTCCTCGGGGTCGTATTCGAGGTCGGCGTCGAAGATGACGAGGTAGTCGCCCGTCGCGTTGGCCGCCCCCGTGCGGATCGCGGCGCCCTTGCCGAGGTTGCGGCGGTGGTGGTGGATCCGGACTCGCGGGTCGTCGATCCGACCCAGGATGTTCGCGGTGCCGTCGCGGCTGCCGTCGTTGACGACGACGACCTCGACTGGGCACGGGTAGTCAACGCCGAGAACGCGTTTGACCGCCTCCGCGACGCGTTCCTGCTCGTTGTACACGGGAACGAGTATCGACAGTTTCATGGATTCTCCACGGCCGGGCGATGGATGCCGGGTGCCATCGCTGGTTGCCCGTCGATTCTTCACCGTCACGATTCGTCGCGTCTACGCCGGGATCGAGCCCGTCGGGTCGAACCGAGCCTGGCCGGGTCGACCGCGGGTGGACGCCGCCGGGACGGCACACGGGCGGCGAGCGGTTCGGCGACGAGCACGCGGAACTCCTCGAGGGCGATGGCGTCGGGATGTCCGGATTTCAGCACGCGACCGATGACGGAGCGGGCGTCGGAGTCGCTCAATCCACGCAATCCATCCATGATGGAAGGTGGGCCGTCCATCTCCATCAACCGCAACGAGGACTCGGCCGTCAACAACTGGCGCTCCGGTTCGGTCAGATCGAGCAGATCGAGCGTGCGGGCCTCGACGAGGCACACGAGCGCCGTCGGCGCCAGCAACGGGTCAGAACGCAAGCGGCGCAACAGTTTATCCGCGGCCGGGTCTATCGTGTACAGCAGTTCGAGGATCGCGGCGGCACGGCTCCGGAAGGACGTGGTGCGAGCGGCCTCGATGAGGTCCTCCACGTCGGCGTCGTTGGCGAGCAACCACGCCTCGATCTCGGAGGCGGCGGTCGAGGCCGAATAGTGCTGCGCGACGACACCGAGCATCTCCGCGGCCGACGCGTCCACCAGTTCGCCGACGAGACCGGCCTCGCGGCCCTCCTCGAGCATGCGCTCCCGGATGGCCGCCGTCGTCAGGTCCGTCAGGCGCACGAGTTCGCTGGGACCGGAGAGGTCCTGCGCGAGTCGCAACGAGGTGTCGGGATCGAACGGACTGCGCGACAGGTCGCCCTCGGCATCGGGCAACAGGTCCTCCCGGAACATCGGATGCGGGATGTCCAGTTCCCGTTCGATCGCCCCGAGCTGTTCCAGGACATCACCGAGGCGGCGCAGGTCGTCGACGACGCGAGCCAGTTCGACGCGGTTGTCGGCCGCGCTGATCGCGTCCGGGTCGGGGCCCCATTCGATGTCCGCGCCCATTCGCCACGCCGTCTCGACGAGCCGCGCGACGGGCGTCGCCTCGGGGAGGCTGTACAGCGAATTGCACAGGCGCGGGAACAGCAGGTGGAAATATCGGCCCAAAATGGACTGCCCTGAGGTTCCGTACCAGCCGGGGATGGCGACGTCGAAGAGCTCGCGGGCGCGGTAATCGATGTGACTGAGCACGTCGTTCCACAGGCCGAAGGGGTCCTTCAGGCGATGGGCCTGCACGGCGACCCGGACGAGACGGCCCCGATAGCGACGGACGAGCCGCAGTTCGTACGCCAGTGACAGCAGCAGACGAAGATCGGCGAGGTCGTCGCTGGACCACGGCGGATGGTCCGCGTCGATCTCCAGGTCGATCTCGGCGGCCGCCTCGATCGTGTCCTCCCGACCGAGCGCGCCCGCCTTGTCGATGACCCGGCCCGGCGCCGCCAGCCACTCGACGAGAACGATCAATCTCTGAATGAGGACGCTCTCGGCGGCGTCGGTGGCCAATCGCTCGGGAGACGGCAGCTCCACGGGCAACTGGGGCGCCCGTCGTTCCGCCCCGAGCGACGGGAACCGAAGCTCCGACGTCAGCATCTGCTCGGCGTGCTCCTCCGACACCGTGACCCGATTGGCCCGCAGATCGACGTGGAACTGCCGCATGGAATCGGGTTGGCGCGGGTCATAGCCGTAGACGGCGGCTATCCGCATCCAGGTCTTGGCGACGCCGAAGCGTTCCACGTCGTCCATCGCCTCGGCGAGCTTCGGAGACGACTCGTCCAGGGCCGCCTCGTTCTCGATGAGCGTGCCGCCTCTCGGGTCGCGCAACTGTTCGGCGTCGATGAATCTCAACCACGCGCGCACGACCTCGTGGACGCGGTCCAGCGGCGTCTCCTCGGCGTGATCGAAGAAGCGCGGCATCCACTCCAACAGGAAGCGCCTGACGATCGACGGCGTCCAGTACGTCAACCGCCCGTCGGAGGAGAAGTGCCGAAAGTCCAACAGCGCGGACAACAAGGTCTCGTCGACGAATAGATCGTGTTCGCGCGCCCACCGTGCGCAACGTCGAACCAGCAGCTGACGAACCGCGTCGTAGTCGTCTTGTTCCTCAATGTCAAAAAGTGTGCGCACCGATTGAAGCTTCTTCCTCTCTCACGTGTGCCCAATCCTAAGGGTCGTCCCGTTAGGCAGCGGATCGGCCGCGACGGTCGGACCGCACCGGACGTCCGAACAGCGACGACGGCACTCGTACACCGACGAGCGGCGCGATCCGCCGACGTCGCGCCACCTCACACGCCCGACCGAGGCCGAATCGAACGGGACCGCCCGACCGTCAACCCACGGGTAACCTGGATCGAATGACTGCATCGATCAATCCACTACTCTCAGTGAGTACTCTTCCGTACCAGATTCCGCCGTTCGACGCGATCGCCGACGAGCACTACCAGCCCGCCATCGAGGAGGGCATCCGGCGACACCTCGCGGAGGTCGCGGCGATCGCCGAGGACGTCGAACCGCCCACTTTCGACAACACGATCGTCGCCCTGGAGCGTTCCGGCGAACTGGCCCAGCGCGCGGGAATCGTCTTCTACAACAAGGTCTCCGCCGACACCAACCCAACATTGAGGACGATCCAGGCCGAGCTGGCACCGAAGCTGGCCGCCTACACCGACGCCATCCGCCTCAACGACGCGCTGTTCCAACGCATCGAAACACTGTGGAACACGCGGGAGGAGTTGGACCTGGACGCCGAATCGGCGTGGCTCCTGCACCGGTATCGCCTGGACTTCGTCCGCGCCGGAGCCCAATTGTCCCCAGAGGACAAGGACCGGTTGCGGGCCTTCAACGAGGAACTGTCGTCCCTGTCGACCACCTTCGGACAGAATCAGTTGGAGGGGACCAACGAGGCGGCCGTGCTCTTCGACGACGTCGCGGCCCTGGACGGACTGTCCCCCGACGCGATCACCGCCGCGGCGGCCGCGGCCACTGAACGCGGCGAGGACGGCAAGTACCTCCTCACCTTGAGCAACTTCACCAACCAGCCCCAATTGGCGGCGCTGACCGACCCCGAGACCCGCGCCCGTCTCTACACCGCGTCGATCAACCGCGGCGGCAACGGTTCTGCGTCCGACAACTCGGAGATCATCCTCAAGATCGTCCGCCTGCGCGCCGAACGGGCCAAGCTTCTCGGCTTCGCCGACCACGCCGACTACGCGATCGCCGACCAGACGGCCGGTTCGACCCAGGCGGCCCTCGCGATGCTCGCGAAGCTCGCGCCCGCCGCCGTCGCCAACGTCACCGTCGAGGCCGCCGATCGGGCCGCCGTCCTCGCGCAGGAGTCGATCGCCCCGCAGGACTGGTCACTGGCCACGGAGAAGCTGCGCAAGCAGCGCTACGACTTCGACGCCGCCGCGATGCGCCCGTACTTCGAACTGGAGAAGGTCCTCATCGACGGGGTCTTCTACGCGGCCTCGAAGCTCTATGGACTCAGCTTCACCGAGCGCTTCGACCTGCCCGCCTACCACCCACAGGTTCGCGTCTTCGAAGTGTTCAATGAGGATGGTTCGCCCCTGGGTCTGTTCCTGGCGGACTACTACACGCGCGACTCGAAGAACGGGGGCGCGTGGATGAACGCGGTCGTCCCACAGTCCGGGTTGCTCGCTCGTCAACCCGTCATCGTCAACAACCTCAACATCTCCAAGCCCGCCGATGGGCCCACGCTGATGACGATGGCCGAGGTCACGACGATGTTCCACGAGTTCGGACACGCCCTGCACGGGCTGTTCTCGAATGTCACGTACCCCCGGTTCAGCGGCACCAGCGTGCCTCGCGACTTCGTCGAGTTCCCGTCACAGGTCAACGAGATGTGGGCACTGTGGCCGGAGGTGCTCGCGAACTACGCCGTGCACTACGAGACGAAGGAGCCGATGCCACAGGACATGGTGGACAAGCTGCTGGCGTCCCAGCAGTACAACGAGGGCTTCGCCACGACGGAGTACCTCGCGGCGGCGCTCCTGGACCTGGCCTGGCACCGCGTCGACGCCGACGGGGTACCGAGCGCGGACGACGCCCGCGCGTCCGTGGCCGCGTTCGAGGCCGCCGCGCTCGCCGACGCGGGCGTGGCCGTCACGGAGGTCGCGCCGCGCTACCGCAGCACCTACTTCGGACACATCTTCGGTGGCGGTTACTCGGCCGGTTACTACTCCTACATCTGGAGCGAGGTCCTCGGGAAGCACTCCGAACAGTGGTTCGCCGACAACGGCGGGCTGTCGCGCGCCAACGGCGATCACTTCCGGACGACGCTGTTGTCCAGAGGGGGCAGTGTCGACCCGATGCGGCAGTTCCGCGACTTCACCGGCGCCGACCCGGACATCGTCCCGCTACTGAAGGCCCGTGGCCTGGACGCCGCGATCTAGCCACGCGAACTCCTAACAGCGGTCCAGCCCGATCATTCGGGCTGGACCGCTGGTCGCGTCCAATGCGAAGAGAAGATGGTGCGCCGCTCATTGTCTTAATCACGACCAGCCCAGGATGAAGGCCGGCCATGACCCGAGTACACCAACCGGAATGCCGCCGAGCAAACAGAACAGAGCCCATCGCCGAGCATTGATCTTGGCTTCGGCGGCGAGTTCCAAGAGGAGCGCGTCCTGACTCTCCTTGCGCAGCTTGACAAGTTCCTCGATCCTGGCCTTGTGTCGCTGCTCAGTGACGGTCGTCTCCAGGCTGAGGTGTTGAATAGGGCGGCCTGACTCTTCTCTCGCGCATCGAGACGTTCCTGGCGCAGAGGGCCTTCCGCCTCCGAACCATGATGACCGTGTAGAGGGCGTCGAACAACAAGTCGCCTCCTCCTCGGCCGCACAAGGTCTACTACGGCTATTCGTGCCATTCCGCGAACACACAGCATGACGCCGCCGAAATCGTGGCCCAGTCCCAACGGTCGTATCGCCGCCGGTCCAGCTGGCCGACGCTTCGCCGTCGACGGTCGGGTGGCATGGTTCAGGTCGTGATCGTGTTGCCTGACAAGGTGCGCCGGACGGCGGAGAGCCGAGGCGAGGAAGGCCGGGCCTGGTTGTCGGGCCTGGAGGGGCGGCTGGAGCGGTTGCGGTCCGACTGGTCGCTGACGCTGGGCGAGGTCCTTGACGGCGGTACGTCCGCGTTGGTGGTTCGAGTGCGCGGCGTTGACGGGGACGCCGTCCTGAAGATCGCCCCCGAGTGGTCCGGGTTCGCCGAGCAGATCCGCACGATCGCCGCCGCGGACGGAAACGGTTACGTCCGTCTCCACGCCCACGACTTCGAGCAAGGCGCGGCCCTGATGGAAGCGCTCGGCCCCACCCTCGAGGACGCTCCCATACCGGTGGAGCGGAAGCTCGATGTGCTGGCCCGAACCCTCCGTCAGACGTGGTCGGTGCCGAGACCCGATGACGCGATTGTGGATGATGGCGAAGACAAGGCCACACAGCTCATCGAGCTCATATTGACACTATGGACCGAGCTCGGGGAACCGTGTTCACGTCGGCTGATCGATGCCGCGCTTGACGCGGGCAGGCGCCGGGTCGCCGCGTTCGACGTCGAGGCTTGTGTTGTGTGCCATGGTGATCCGCATCCGGCGAACGCCTTGGCGGTGCCCAGGCCGAGACCGGGAGCGGAGTCCGGGTACGTCTTCGTGGATCCGGACGGCCTGCTCGCCGAGCCCGCGTACGACCTGGGCGTCGCCCTGCGCGGTTGGACGGATGAGGTGCTCGCGTCCACCGAGCCGCGCGCCCTGCTCCGGGGGTACTGCCATCGGTTGGCTCGGGCGACGGGCATCGACGCGGACGCCGTCTGGGACTGGGGTTTCGTCGAGCGCGTCTCGTCCGGCCTGTACCTGCTGCGGTACGGCCACCAGAAGGAAGGCAGAGGTTACCTGGATTCCGCCGAACGGCTCGTCAGCTGAGGCCAGGCCGACCGGCGCGGTCGCCACTCGCGTCCAGCGGCCTTCGGGCGTCCGTTCTCGGCCTTTCCGAGACGGCGATAACGCCCTAAACTCGGGCAGATGGACGAGTTCATAGGTGTCGTGTCGGTCGTTGCCGTGATCGTCGCGGTGCTCGGTGGACTGGTGGGCTTCGCGGTGCTCGCCCGTCGGCGAGGCGTCAGCGGGCCCGTGTTGGGCGTGTTCGACGAGCTGTATCACCCGAGGGCGCACAGCTCGCACATCGAGATCCAGGTGCACGACAACGAGGGCACCCCGGCGCCCGCGCCCGGCGGTCCCTGAGTCAATCGCGCTCGTCCGCCGTTGCCGTGCCCGGCTCACGCCCGCGGGTCGTCCAGTCCCACATCGGTCGACGCCGACGTCGGTGCTGTATGAGCCGGCCGGGAAGTCGGGGACTACAGCCCCGTGGCGCCGTCGACCCGCTCGCGCAGGAGATCCGCGTGGCCGAGATGGCGGGAGTACTCCGAGATCATGTGGTTGTAGATCAACCGCAGCGACATCAATTCGCCATTATGGACGAAGGTGTCGTCGAGGGAGGCGTTCTCAACCGCCTCGTCGGCCAACCGGCACTCTTCCACGAACGTCTCGTAGTCGGCGGGGGCCGACGCCGGGTCGAGCTTCTCGAAGTCGGTGTCCTTCCCGACCTCGCTCGGGGCGTGCAGTGGTTCCACGCCCTGCCCGGCGAATCGGAGGCGGAACCACGTCCGCTCCACCTTCGCCATGTGCCGCAACAATCCCAGTAGCGACAGGCGCGACGGCTCCACCGAACGCAGCGCCAACTGCTCCCCCGTCAAGCCCGCGCAGAG
The DNA here is from genome assembly GCF_965137155.1 of Stackebrandtia soli. Classification (NCBI taxonomy): domain Bacteria; kingdom Bacillati; phylum Actinomycetota; class Actinomycetes; order Glycomycetales; family Glycomycetaceae; genus Stackebrandtia; species Stackebrandtia soli. The sequence continues at coordinate 88,208 of NZ_CBCRZX010000008.1, read as the reverse complement.
CCTCAGCAGGGACGCGCGGTGCGCGGCGACGTACGTCGTCACCATCTCGCGTTCGGGTGCGGTGAAGGAGCCGGTCACGGTCGGGGCTTCGGGCGCGGTCCAGGTCATGTGGGCGATCCTGCCAGGTTGACCGAACGCGCCACCGGTCACCGTCCGCGCGCCGCGTCCACGTGCGCGGTCGGCGTGCGAAGGATGTGGAAGAGTGGCACACATCGGTACCAGCCGCGCCAAGGAGACACGATGGCCTACACCCGACACATTCCGCTGGAAGGCGGGCTGAATCTGCGGGACATCGGTGGCTATCGCACGGAGAAGGGGCGAGCCCTCGTCAAGGGTCGATTGTTTCGCTCGGGCTCTCTGACGAAACTCACCGATGACGACGTGAAGGTCATCGACCGTCTGGGGCTGCACACCGTCATCGACTTCCGAGTGTCGGCCGAGATCGTCGGGGACGGCCCGGACCGACTCCCCGACGGCATAACCGTGACGAATCTGCCGGTCGGCGGAGGAACCTTCCAGCAGCTACAGGCCGCCGCCACCGCCGATGACCCACAGGAGATCGGGAAGGCGCTCGCCGCCGGTCGCGGCGAACAGACCATGCTCGACATCACGCGCGGCTTCGTCTCCGACGAGGTGCAACGCGAGCAGTTCGCGACGGCGCTTCGGGCGATCACCGATCAACGCCGGGTTCCGTTGCTGTACCACTGCACGGCGGGCAAGGACCGGACCGGCTGGATGACGGCGATCGTGCTACGGCTGCTCGACGTTCCGATGGAGACGATCGTCGAGGACTACGTCCTGTCCAACGAGTACTTCGCGAAGGCGACAGAGGGACTTCTCGCGGCCGCCGAGTTCGCCGGCCTCGACGGCAGGCTGATCCGCCCGCTCCTGGAGCAGCGACCCGAATACCTGAAGGCCGCCTTCGACGAGGCCGACAGCATCTTCGGATCCTTCACCGGCTTCGTCCAGGACGGCCTGAACATAGAGGACGACCTGGTGAGCCGCCTCCGGCAATCGATGCTGGACTGACGGATAAGGAACCCCCGCGATGGAGTCTCTCAACCAGATCGGGCTCCTCGGGCTCGCGCTGCTCCTCGGTACGCTCATCGGAGCCGAACGCGAGTACGAGGGCAAAGCGGCGGGTATGCGCACCCACGCCCTCATCGCGCTGGGCTCCGCGTTGTTCGTGATGGCGGGCCGCTACGGCTTCGACATCGCCAGCGACGCGGTCGGCGCCGACCCCGCCCGGATCGCCGCCCAGGTCGTCTCGGGCATCGGCTTCCTGGGCGCGGGCGTCATCTTCTTCCAACGAAACCTCGTGTTCGGAATGACCACGGCGGCTTCCATCTGGGTCACGACGGCCATCGCCATGGCCTGCGCGGCGGGACTGCCGCTGATGGCCGCCGGAGTCACGGTCATGCACCTGGTCGTCGTCACCGGTCTCACTCCGCTGGAACGGGTCATCGCGCGCATCGGGAAGCGCTCCGGGAAGTTGCTCTTGACTTACACCTCCGGCGCCGCGCTCGCCGAGGCGCTGGCGGTATGCACCTCGCGTGGATTCACGGTCACCGAGGTCAGTACGGAGCGCTCGATCGAAGGTTCCCGCACGACCCGGCTCACGTTGCGCGGCAGGGGATCCGTCGCGAGACTCACCGCCGATCTGGCCGATCAGCCGCACATGCTCGGCGTCGAGCTGGACGAGCTCTGATCGACACCCGTCGTCCATTCATGACATCTGGTCGTCGCGTGTGGACGAATTCGAACGGTCACTCGGTCATCCAGCGCTGCCCCGTGTCGTCGAACGCGCACTCGTTGCCGCGCAGGTGTTGTGACGAGCGGTCGACCTGGTCGGCGGTGTCGAGGCAGAGGCCGGTGTCCACGCTGACGAGGTTCCACAAGTACCGACCGTCGTCTACCTCGGCGAGTTCCATCTCCCAGCCCAGCGAGTCGACGCATTCGACCTGGTAGATGTATCGATCGTCGTCAGTTCGAATGCACAGATTGGAGTGCGTCGCGACCCGCTCCACTATGGGTGTGACCTCGTGGGCGCTCAGTGCGTCGGACGTGGCCAGGACCGTCGCGAGGGACTTCCCGCGCAGGTGGTCCATCACCAGGAAGGCGAACGGTTCACCGCCGGGCTCGGCGTGCTCGCCGTAGTCGTGGATCGCGACGATCCCGGAATGCTTGAGCCCGGCGAGAATCCGAGCCTCGGCGATGAACCTCTTCGACGACTCGGCATCGGCGATCAAGCCGGGACGCAGGACTTTGGCGCAAACGACCCGGCCGAGCCTGGTGTCGGTCGCGGTCCAGACGTCCCCCATGCCTCCGCCCCCGATGCGTTCGATGAGCTGGTGACGGTCGGCGAGTCGGTATCCGGGATGCACAGGCCTTCTCCACGATCGAGCGACGTCCATTCTTTGTGGAGATGGGTATCCGAGCGATACCAGCGTTTCGGTGGATGAAGTGCGCCCGCGTTGTCGCGTGCTATCTCCCCGTCTCGACCGGGTTCGCCGCCGGGGCAGGCCATCGAGGTCACGCCACTGTGGTCGTGGGAAGGTCATTCGACTCGGTCGATCGCCGGGTCGGGGACCTCGCCGAGGAACTCGATCCAATGCTGCTTCGCGCACGGGTAGTGGACGCTCGCCTCGACGAGGCTCAGGAACTCGGTGATGGTGGAGGAGAACCGTGTCGCGAGTGCCTCGACCTTGAGGTCGCCGTCCTGTTCGAACGCCTGATGTGCCTGCGCGAGGGAGAACATCTCGGGATAGACGCGGGCGCCCAGGTGTTCCAACGGTACCCGCAGCGCCCACAGTCCTCGGTTGCCCCCGCTCATCGACGGGGACGCGGACATCAGCAGAACCTGCTTGCGCGCCAACGGTTGTGGGCGAAGGCGGGACGCCCAGTCGATGAGGTTCTTGATGTTGGCAGGGAAGGAGGCGTTGTACTCGGGACTGGCGATGACGAGCGCGTGGGCGGCGGCGAGCCGGTCCGTGAAGCCGAGCAGGCCGGGTGGCGGGCCGTCGGCGCGCTCGGTGTCGGCGTCGTACATGGGCACGGGCCAGTCCGAGATGTGCGCGAGGTCGACGTCGGCTCCGGCGCGAGCGGAGCAGCGGGCGGCGAGTTCGGCGAGGCGGTTGTTGTACGAACCGGTGCGCAGGCTGACCGAGAAGATCAGCGCGCGCACGCGCGTGTCACGTGTGGCCATGTCCCCCGTCTCGTCGACCGTCGCGACGAGTATCACCGACTTCCGGCTCCGGTGGCGGAAGCCGCGCGGTGTGTCGTCAGTCCGGGACGCGCGCGACGATGAGGAACCGGTGGCTGTTCACTTCGAACGGTCCCTTGTCGCGAATGCGTTCGTGAAGTGCGCGGAGTTGCTCGCGGCGGTTCTCGACGGTGAATCCGGGGATCTGCCATGGAATGACGCGCAGGTACAGCGCGACGGCTCCGATGTCGGTGAAGTGACCGAGTTGGCGTTCCTCGCGGGCGTCCACGATCTCGAAGGCGGCGGATTCGAGACCGGCGACCGCGATCGACAGGTCCCAGTCGAATGTCTGGCCGTCCTCTCCGAACGCCTCGTTCAGTTCGGCGAGGTCCGTCCCACCGACCTGCTGGGTGACGAACACTCCGCCCGGTCGCAGCACGCGGCGCAGTTCTGCGGGGGTGTAAGCCTCGTGGCGGTTGATGACGAGGGAGAACGCCTCGTCGGGGAAGGGAAGTTCGGCGTTGTCGTCGTCATAGGTCTGGACCACCTCGATGCCGAGGGGTTCGAGCCGGTGACGCGCGACCGCCACGTTGGGCTCCCAGCCTTCGGTGGCGACGGTCTTGGCGGGGATGCCGGGTAGGTCCGCGAGGAACTCGCCGCCGCCGGTCCCCATGTCGAGGAGGCTGTCCGCGGTGTTCAGGTGTCGGGCGACGACGTCGGTGTAGTCCCAGGAGGGTGACGAGTCGTGGAACCGTTCGCCGAACACCGAGAAGTCCCATCCTTCGAAATCGGTCTGTTCCGCGTCGTCGATGAGTTTGTCGAATTCCATGCCGTACCGTACGTGCCCGCCACGATGGACCGCAACGGTCTTAGGCGGGTTCCCAGCGTGCCGCCCGCATGTCGATTCGGGCGGCGTCCCCCTTGCCCCGCAGGGGTGTCCCTTCGGCGCGGTAGTGCGCGAGCGCGCGGGTTCGGTGTCCGTCGAGGAGACCGCCGTCGGCGCGGACGACGCGCCACCAGCTCACGCTGCCGCCGTAGTGGGACATCACGGCGCCGACTTGACGCGGACCGCCTTCGCCGATCAGTTCGGCGATGTACCCGTAGGTCAGGACGCGGCCAGGTGGAATCTCGTCGACGGCGGCGAGGACGCGTTCGGCGTACTCGGGAATCTCGGCGCTCACACCGGCGCATTATTCACGGCACGGATGCCCGGCGTCCACGCGGCGTCGAGCTCGTCGCGGATGGACAGGACGTTGGTACGGGCGACTATGACGTCCAGCGCGAACTCTGGGTCCACATTGGCGCGTTTGGCGCGGGCGAGTGCCTCGCCGAGTTCGACCTGCGCGCGCTGAAGACGTCCGACGAGTCGCTTTCCATTGGGACCGTATACACCGACGGCCGCGTTGCGGGCCTTCTTGCGGGTGCCGAGGGTGCGCATCTGGTCGAGTTCGTCGGCGGTGATGACGGCGGCGGGTTGACCCTTCATGATCTCGCCGAACCAGTGCCATTCGCGCCGGACGGCGTAGCGGTACAGCACCACGAAGAACACGAGAATGAGGACGCCCTTGCCAAACGACAGGAACACCGTCAGCGCCGAGGGCAGCCAGGACGGCATCGGCGAGTTCCACAGGAAGTGAGCGGCCCACGCGGCGATCGTTCCCGCGACGGCGGCGCCGTACCGCAGAGTCGCCGAACGTCGGCTGGTGACGGCGAAGGCGATCCCGAGGCCCGCTACTCCACTGTAGATGGGGTGGCTCCACGGGCCGGCGACGACGATCCGGGTGAGGGTGATCGAGAGGGATCCGGCGAGATCGCTGTTGGGGTTGTTGAGCGCGTAGTTGATCGCGTATGTCAGGTTCTCGACGACCTGGAAACCGAGCCCGATCAGCGCGCCGTAGATGAGACCGTCGAGTGCGCCGTTGAAGTGCTCGCGGACGATGAACACGAGCAGGACCACGCCGAGCGTCTTCAACCACTCCTCGTTCAGCGGGCCGGCGATCGCCGGCCCCCATTTCGTCGTGAACGCGACCCCGTACTCCTTCGTCAGAAGCGCGAGCAGGTTGTTGTTGGCGATGATGGCCAGGGACGTCGCGGCGAGGCCTCCCCACAGGAACGCGGCGGCGCGCACCGCCGCGGGCTCACGTTCGAACAGGTCCATGCGCGCCAGGATCCACACGAACCCGACCGCCAATATTCCATTCAGGATTATCGCGATCCACAGCGCCGTCGACAACTGTTGCAGGCCGTCCGCCATCGTCTCGCCGATGTGGACGAGACCGAATCCGACCACGAGGACGTACAGCCAGTACGCGGGGCGGCGCACCCGAACGAAGGTGCCCTGCCCCTCCACGACGACACGCGCCAGGTCACCCATTCACGACACCTCAAGAGTGGCAAGTATTTGTTCGATCGCCTTGGTCTCGCCGTCGAGCCGCCCCAGTGGCGCGTACGCGACGACGACCGCGGCCACCGCGCCTCGACCGACCACGATGAGGACGCCGCTGTATCGCTCGCCGGTCATGTTCCCGGCGTAGCCCGTGAGCCCCGTCGGCGATTCGTAGGAGCGCTTCCCCGTCGTGAACATCGCCGGGTCCGCATTGGACTGATCGCGGCGTTGTCGATCGAACAGGACGGACATGTCGTTGACGCCCGCGACGGCCGTCACCTCCACCACGGCCGGACCGTGCACCAGGTCGATCCGGGAGGCTCGGTTGTTCCCGGTGTCGGTCGTCCACCCGTCGTCGTCGGGAACGGTGACCACGACCGTGCCAGTGCCGGGCGCGTCGGGCGTGCCGACGGCTGTCAACACGAAACGATCCCCGGCCGATAGCTCACGCTCGCCGGACACCGAGTTGTTCCAATGTGACCAGATGACGGCGGGGGCGAAGACCAGGATCGCCATGACGACCGCCGACCAGGTACGCCCGCGTTCCAGCCCGAGGCGATTAAGCCGCACCGCGCCGTCGACCACGATCCGTCCCCTTCCGCGCCGCTCGTCCCGTCGTGCGACAGCTTAACGAGAACGACACCGGCGTCACGGCCGTCACACTCCGCGCGCCGTAATCCACCCCACCGGGCGACCCCCGCGCGTCTGCGACTCATGGCCGCGTCGGTCAGCACGCTCCGGCCGTTCGGTGACTGACAAACGCGATCAGGACTGCTAGGTTCGTGAGACTTATTCACGTTAGCCTCCGGAGGACTCGTGTCCGATTTTCCCCGCTTCCCCTCCGACTTCCATTGGGGCGTCGCCACCTCGGCGTTCCAGATCGAGGGCTCCACCGGCGCCGACGGCCGTCAACCGTCTATTTGGGATTCATTCACGGCGCGACCAGGCGCGATCCGCGACGGACACACCGCCGACGTCACCTGCGACCACTATCGACGCTACGGCGAGGACGTGGAGCTGCTGAGTCGACTCGGCGTCGACACCTACCGTTTCTCGATCGCCTGGCCGCGCGTCATCTCCGCGAACGGCCAGGTCAATTCGAGTGGGCTCGACTTCTACGACCGGCTCGTCGACGCGTTGACCGCCGCCGACATCGCCCCCATGCCGACCCTGTTCCACTGGGACCTGCCGCAATCCCTCCAGGACGCGGGCGGGTGGCGAAACCGGGACACCGCCTCGCGATTCGCCGACTACACGGCCGCCGCCGTCGACCGGATCGGCGACCGCGTCGACACCTGGATCACCCTCAACGAACCCTTCGAACACATGGCCCTCGGACACGCGCTCGGCCTGCACGCCCCCGGCGAGACACTGATGCTCGACGCATTGCCCGTCGCACACCACCAACTGCTCGCGCACGGCCTCGCGGTGTCCGCGCTGCGCGCCGCCGGGGCTCCCGCCGTGTTGCTCACGAACTCCTACTCGCCCGCCGAACCGGCCACGGACGGCGAGGCCGACCAGATGGCCGCGGCGATCTACGACACGCTCCACCGTCGCCTGTTCACGGACCCGGTGCTCCTCGGCCGATACCCCGATCTCAGCGCCTTCGGCGTCGATACGGACTTCGTCCACGACGGCGATCTGGCCCTCATCTCCGCGCCCCTCGACGGTCTCGGCGTCAACTACTACAACCCGACGCGACTCGCCGCCGCGCCCGAAGACGCTCCACTGCCCTTCGAGATGGTCCCGATCGACGGCGTCCCGCACACCGACTTCGACTGGCCCGTCATCCCCGATGGCCTGACCAGGACGCTCGTCGGACTGCGCGACACCTACGGCGACCAGCTACCACCACTATGGATCACCGAGAACGGCTGCTCGTACGGCACCGGCCCCGACGCGTCCGGCCGAGTGGCCGACATCGAGCGGATCGACTACCTGGACGCGCACATCCGCGCCGTCGCCACCGCGATCGACGCGGGCGTCGACGTCCGGGGATATCTGGTGTGGACACTCACCGACAACTTCGAGTGGGCCGAGGGATACCATCAGCGCTTCGGCCTCGTCCACTTCGACGTCGACTCCGGCGAACGCACCCCCAAGGACTCCTTCGCGTACTACCGCGACCTCATCGCGGACCAACGACAATGAGCGTCGACGCACTCGCGGAACCGACCGCGCGCGTTCGCGGCGCATGGACCGCCGGGCTGAGCACCGCGATCCTCGGGATCTACATCGCGTTCATGACGCCGATCCAGATCCTGCTCCCCATGCAACTGGCCGACGTCGATCCGTCCGGGAAGATCGCCGCGCTCGGCTGGGTCACCGGCGTCGGGGCGCTCGTCGCCGTCGTCGTCAACCCGCTCGCCGGCGCCCTGTCCGACCGGACGACCGGACGATTCGGCAGGCGACACCCCTGGACGGTCGCGGGTGTCGCGCTCGGCGCGGCGGGGCTGGTGTTCACCGGATTCCAGTCCACCACGATAGGAGTCCTCATCGGATGGTGTCTGGCGCAGGCGGGACTCAACGCCGCGTACGCCTCGCTCAACGCCGCCGTCCCGGACCGCGTTCCGGTGCGCCAACGCGCCGCCGTGTCGGGGTGGATCGGTATCCCACAACCCCTCGGACTCGTCGTCGGCGCCCTGCTCGTGACGCTCCTCGTGACGACGACCGCCGCGGGATACGGGCTCGTCGCGGTCGCCGTCGTCGTGGGAGCGCTCCCCTTCGTCCTGGCCAGCCGGGACGCGCCCCTTCCGCGCACTGCCCGCCAACCACTGGCGATCGGGAGCATCCTCCGGGGCCTGTGGATCAATCCGCGCCGCCACCCGGACTTCGGTTGGGCGTGGCTGACCCGCTTCCTCGTCATGCTCGGCAACTCGACCGGGACGCTCTACCTGCTGTACTTCCTGGACGACGCGGTCGGTTACGAGCGACTATTCCCGGGGCACAGCGCCGACGAAGGGGTCCTGATCCTGACGGTCGTCTACACCGTCGGCGTGATCGCGACGGCTGTCGTGGGCGGCGTGGTGTCGGACCGATCCGGGCGGCGCCGCCTGCTCGTCATGGTGTCCTGTGTGGTCATGACGGTGGCGGCGATCATGCTGATGCTCTGGCACACCTGGCCCGTGGCGATCGCGGCGGCATTCGTCCTGGGCGCGGGGTTCGGCGTATACCTGGCGGTCGACCAGGCGCTCATCACGCAGGTGCTGCCGACCGCGGCCGATCGCGGAAAGGACCTCGGGGTCATCAACATCGCGAACTCGGCGCCGCAGGTGCTCGGACCGGCGCTGGCGGCCCCCGTCGTCGCGGGCCTCGGCGGCTACACAGGCCTATATGGATTGACGGCCGCGCTGACGATCCTCGGCGGCGTTCTGGTGTGGAAGATCAAAGGCGTCCGCTGACGCGATCCGCGACGGACGAGAAAGAGGGGGCGCGGACCTGGCGCCCCCTTTTTCTCGATCAGCCGACCGTCGTGGTCCAACCGTGGACGTCCTCGGCCTCGCCGTACTGGATCGCCAACAACGCGCTCCGCAGATCCATGGTCAGCGGCCCGGCCACGCCGCCCGACGCGGGGAAGCTCCCCGTGTGGTCACTGACGTTGCCGATGGGCGTGACGACCGCCGCCGTACCGCACGCGAATACCTCCGTGAGGGCCCCGGAGGCGGCGTCGGCCTTCCATTCGTCGATGCCGTATCGCCGCTCGATCACCTCGTAGCCCTTTTCCTGGGCGAGCGTGATCACGGCGTCCCGCGTGATGCCGGGCAGGATCGTGCCCAGCTCGGGCGTGATGACCCGCTTCTCCTCGCCGTAGACGAAGAAGACGTTCATGCCGCCGAGCTCGTCGACGTACTTGCGGTGCACGGCATCAAGGAACACGACCTGCTCGCAGCCGTGCTTTGCCGCCTCGGCCTGCGGGAGCAGCGACGTGGCGTAGTTGCCGCCGCACTTGGCCGCGCCGGTGCCACCGGGGGCGGCACGCGTGTACTCCTGCGACACCCACATGTTGACCGGCTTCGGACCGGCCTTGAAGTAGGCGCCGGCCGGGGAAGCGATGACCCCGTATATGTACTCAAGGGATGGACGGACGCCCAGGAACGCCTCCGACGCGAACATGAACGGACGCAGGTAAAGGCTCGAATCCTCGGTGGTGGGAATCCACTCCCGATCGATGGACAGAATCGCCTCGAGCGACGCCAGGAACAGTTCCTCCGGCAACTCCGGCATGGCCATCCGCTGGGCCGAACGCTGGAACCGGCGGGCGTTCTCCCACGGTCGGAACAGGCCGACCGAGCCGTCCGGACGGCTGTACGCCTTCATTCCCTCGAAGATCTCCTGGGCGTAGTGCAGCACGGCGGTCGCCGGAGACAGCGACAGCGGACCGAAGGGCTCGATTCGGGCGTCGTGCCAGCCCTTCCCCTCCGCGTACCGAACGGTCACCATGTGGTCGGTGAAGAAACGGCCGAAACCGGGATTCTCCAGGATGGCGGCACGCTCCGCGTCGGGCAGCGGCTGCGGGTTGCGCAGGATTTCGAATTGGGCGAGGGCGGCGCTACCACTCATCTGCTGGCCTCCGGTGGTCGGCTTTGTCGCAAGGGTCGCCTTGCGGACGACGGTTGTATGCATTGAAACTTACCGTTCGTTCAGTTGCCGTGCTGGCGGCCCCTGCGACCACGACGAATGGCGCCGAGTGGGCCTGCCGCCCGGCGCTGGTGGGAAACGCGAGCGACTATCCGAGAATGTCGGATACTCGCGTCGCTACCCTGTCGCCGATGTCGGAGGTCGACAGGGGAAGTCCTGGGGTTCGCCCGGACAGTTCGTCGCCGACGGCGGTGCCGACGGCGGTGGCGGCCTCGTTGTGGCCGAGATTCTCCAACAGCAACGACACCGACAGGATCGCCGCGATCGGATCGGCGACGCCCTGCCCTGCGATGTCGGGCGCGGAGCCGTGAACGGGTTCGAACATCGACGGATGCGCGCCGTCGGGATTGACGCAACCCGACGCGGCCAGCCCGATGCCACCGGTGACGGCGGCGGCGATGTCGGTCAGGATGTCGCCGAACAGGTTGTCGGTGACGATGACGTCGAACGACTGCGGCCGGTTCACGAGGAACATCGCGGCCGCGTCGACGTGCTGGTAGTCGGTGTCGACGTCCGGGTAGTCGGCCGCGACCTCGGCGAAGGTGCGGCGCCACAGGTCACCGGCATGGACGAGGACGTTCGCCTTGTGCACGCACGTGACGTGCCGTCGGTCGCGCCTCGACGCCCGCTCGAACGCGTCACGGATGACCCGTTCGGTGCCGTACCGGGTGTTCAGGCTCTCCTCCGTCGCGATCTCCGCCGAAGATCCCTTATGGAGTGATCCGCCGGCCCCGGCGTAGAGTCCCTCGACGCCCTCTCGAACGACGACGAAGTCGATCTCGCCGGGTTTCACGTCGGCGAGCGGCCCACTCGTGCCGGGCCACAGTCGAGACGGGCGGAGATTGACGTACTGGTCGAAGGCGAACCGCAGGCGCAACAGGAGGCCACGTTCGAGGACGCCTGGCGGAACGCTCGGGTCCCCGACGGCGCCCAGGAGGATCGCGTCGTGCCCGTCCAACTCGTCGAGAACCGAGTCCGGCAGGGTCTCGCCGGTCGCGTGGTACCGGGACGCGCCGAGATCGTATTCGGTCGCCTCGTAACCGGGGAGCGCGACGTCGAGGACCTTGCGAGCCTCCGCCGTCACCTCCGGTCCGATACCGTCGCCGCCGATCACCGCGATCCGGGTCATCCCCCGCACGTCCTCTCCGTAGTTCCGTTCCGCTGACGAACGCCACCATACCGGGGTGTCCCGAATAGCGGCTCGATCGTCCCGAATGGCAGGATCGGCGAGTCGCGATACGCCTACCGACGCGGCCCGATCACCCCAAAGGAACCGATGACCCCGTTGACCGCCCTCCTCATCGACCGATACGACACGATGACCCGCACCCGGCGCGAACTCCTCACCGAGGCGATCATTCGACGCGGTGGAAGCGCCGACGCCGAGGCACTGCTCGACGCCTTCCTCGCGGCCCCCGACGACCGGGCGGACCTGCTCGACGTCATCGCCCGCCACGGTCGCGTCGACATGGCCGAGAGCATCTTGGCGGCCGTCCTCGACGGAGACCGACTGCGAGACGACGCGCCGACCGAGGCGCTGTGGGCGGTGGGGCGGCTCGGCTACGAACCGGCCGAGCGTTTGCTGTGGGAGCATGTCGACTCCCGGAACGGGGCGATGGAGGACGCGTGTCTGGGGCTGTTCCACCTGTCGTGCGCGACGATCCGCGACGACATCGACGCGGCGCTGCGACGCGACGAGGGGTCGGCGTTGTTCGCGGAGTTCCTACCCCTGTTGGCGGTCAAGACCGGCGATGACGATTGGCCGCGACGACTCGTCGACTGGGGACGGTCGGCGTCGACGGACTGCAACGGCGGCCTCCTCGCCGGAATCGCGGCGTTCGGGGATCGAGAACGCTTCGAAACGGTCCTGTGGGACCCGTGGTGGGAGACCTTCGGGGGCGGCACCGGCACCGACCGGTGGGCGTACGCCGGGTGTCGCCTGCTCGGCCTGGGCATCCCGGCGCTGTACGACGCCGCGAGGAGCCGGTTGGAGGAGACGGATGGGGCCGGACGGCGCGCGGTGCTGGCGACGTTCGCCAAGGTGCTGTGGCACACGGCGAACGGGACCACCGTGGGCCTGACCGCCACCGACTCCCCCGAAGAATCGGCGTTGGACCTGCACGACGCGGTGTTCGAGTGGAGCACCCCGCACCGGGACGATTCGGTGATCGGGCTCGCGGGACAGTCCCTGGATCGGGACAGCGGGACGTGGAGGGTCCTGTACGAGGCGCGGGACAGGCTGTCGTGGCGGGCCCGCGTCGAGCTGCTCGGCGCGGGCTGAACGAGACGTCAGCGAGCGCTCGGGGGCGTGCCGTCCCCGAAGGGTCGGCCGCCGAGGCGTTCCCGGCCGTGCGCCGTGGCGAAGACCGACAGGTCGGGGCCGTCGGGCACGATTCCCGTCGGGTTGATGTCGGAGTGCACGACGTAGTAGTGCCGCTTGATGTGGTCGAAGTCCACGGTGTCGGTGAAACCGGGGGTCTGGTACAGGTCGCGGGTGTAACCCCACAGCGCCGGCATCTCGGTGATCTTGTTGCGGTTGCACTTGAAGTGACCGTGATAGACCGGGTCGAAACGGACGAGTGTCGCGAACAAACGGATGTCGGCCTCGGTGATCGTGTCCCCCATGAGGAAGCGCTGGCCGGTCAGTCGCTCCTCCAGCCAGTCGAGGCATTCGAAGACGTCGGTGTAGGCGCGGTCGTACTTGACTTGGGAGGTGGCGAAACCGGCGCGGTAGACGCCGTTGTTGAATTGGCGGAAGATCCGGTCGATCACCGCGTCCATCTCGGGACGCAGGTCCTCGGGATACAGGTCGGGGGCGCCCTTGCGGTGGTACCGCTTCCACTGTGTCGACAGGTCGAGCGTCATCTGGAGGTAGTCGTTGGTGACGAGCTCACCCGACGGAATGTCCACGATGGCGGGAACGCTGATGCCGCCGTCGTAGTCGGGCTCGCGCTTGTGATACGCCTCGGCGATGTAGTGAATCCCCAGCACTGGATCGATGTCACCGGGGTCCAGAGTGAACCGCCAGCTCTTCTCGTCCTGGATCGGGTCGGTGACTCCGACGGAGAGCGCGTCCTCCAGGCCGAGCAGGCGACGGACGACGAGCATCCGGCTCGCCCACGGGCAGGCCTTCGACACGACGAGTCGATACCGGCCGGGCTCGACGGGCCACGCCGAGGAACCGTCGGAGGTGATCCGATCGTCGAAGTGACTGAGCGACCGCTTGAACTCGCCGCTCTCATCGGTGCTGTGATTGTTCTCCACCATGCCGATTGACCTTTCATCGCGATGTCCGGTCCTTGAAGCCTAGACGCGCCTGGTCGTGCGCGGCGCGAGCGAGCCGGGTGACGAGCGACCTTTCATGGTCACCCATCACGCGAGGCGCGGCCGGGAGCCGGGCGAGGAACTTCCGTTCGGCGCCTCAACCGTGGGCGGTGGACCAGCGCGCGCCGGCGGCGAGATGTTCCAGGTGTCCCTCGTCGCGCACCACAATGGTCATGTCGACGTAGGGGGCGCGCGAGAAGGGAAGGTCGGCGAGCAGTGTCCACACCGTCTCATCGGTCAGGTCGGCGGGGGCGTCGGGCGTGTCGCACTCCCCACCGTCCAACGCGGCGACCTCGCCCTGTGTGGGGAGGTTGAGTAGCGGGCCGACCTCGACGAGCTCGATGATCGCCTCGGCCCGACGTTCGAAGGCGTCGAGGTCACTGACCGTCCACACATGATGGTCGGTGCCGCGTCGTCCGTGATTACCGCTGAGCGCGTACACCTCGGAGGCCTGGCGTCGAGGTTCGTCAATGTCGCCGTCGTCGGTGAGCAGATATCCGTCCTCGGTGACGCGGACTCTTCGCCCGAAGTAGAGGTCGCTGAGCGCCGCGAAGTCTCCACGTAGACGCATGGCGCGTTCGATCTCGATCCCGCGCTCGGCGGAGAACGGCCACCGATCGCCACGGCCGTCGTCCGCCTCGTCCTCGGTGTAGGCGAAACCGCGCTCCAGTCGGCCCCACGCGTCCATCAACAGCGCCAACGCGAACGGCTTCTCGTGGGGCACATAGGGAGCGTCGGGGTGCACGAGGTGTACTCGGCCGCGTAGGGTCTGGCGGTCAACGACATCGACGGACACGATATACAGGTCAGACACAGTGGATACCTCGCCGGCGTGGGCGACCGGCGGTCGCCATCGACGCCGACTGTAGCGATCGGCACCGACGGCCTCTCGGCCGCGCGCCGAAGTATTCCTCCATTGCGGTGCGTCGCGCGTCGACGAGCGCCGGTGGTCGTGCCCGCCTCCGAACGGCATCGCCTCCGCCCCAACGAATCCGGGCCATGTCACGAACGTCGTCGACCGCGTTCGCCCGGCCATCCCTGCGAACCCGCGTCGCACCACCATGGACCGTCAGCAGACCGAGCCGAATATCGTTGGCGTTCAGCGGGTCCGGACCCGGGCGGGGAGAATGACGACGGCTCGACCGCGACGGCGTCACCGTCACGACCGAGCCGCCGGGCGTTCTAGTCCGTCAGGACGACGGTGCTCGCGGCCGAGGCCCCGACGGCGGAACTCAGGCGCGCCAACAGATCCGACGAGACCATGGCGTCCACTCCGACGACCATCAGCGCCTCGCCGCCGGCTTCCTTACGGGCGACCTGCATCGCGGCGATGTTGATACCGGCGTCGCCGAGCGCGCCACCGACGACGCCGACGACACCGGGGCGGTCGTCGTACCGCAGGATCAGCAGCGGACCCTCGGCGTCGATCTCGATGTCGAATCCGTCGATCTCGGTGAGTTTGCGGATCTCCTTGAGCCCCTGGGTGACCGTGCCCGAGACCGTCAGGGCGCGACCGTCGACGAGGGCACCGCGCACGGTGATCTTGTTGTGGAAGTCGCGGCTCTCGGTGGACGTGAACAGACCGACGTCGACCCCGCGCTCCGCCGCCAACAGCGGCGCGTTGACGTAGGTGACGTTCTCGGCGACGTCCACGAACAGGCCCTTCGTGGCGGCGAGCTGGAGGACGGTGACGTCGTTGTCGACTATCTCGCCCCGGACCTCGACCGTGATCGACTGGGCCGCACCGCCGGAGACGGCCGTGAAGACACGACCGAGGCGCTCCGCCAAGGGCAGCAGCGGGCGAACGTCCTCCGCGACGATCCCTCCGGTTTGGACGTTCACGGCGTCGGGGACGAACTCGCCGGAGAGCGCGAGTTTGACGCTGCGCGCGACGGCGAGACCGGCGTTGTCCTGTGCCTCCCGTGTGGACGCCCCGAGGTGCGGGGTGACGACGACGTTCGAGAGCTCGAACAGGGGCGAGTCGGTGCACGGCTCGCTGGAGAACACGTCGATGCCGGCCCCCGCCACTCGACCGTCGGCGAGCGCGTCGGCGAGCGCCTGTTCGTCGATGAGGCCGCCGCGCGCGGCGTTGACGATGCGAACGCCGGGCTTGACCTTGTCGAGTTCGTCCTTGCCGATGAGACCGACCGTCTCGGGCGTCTTCGGCAGGTGGATCGAGATGAAGTCGGCCTTCAGCAGCAGGTCGTCGAGGCTGGTGAGGGTGATGCCGAGTTGCGCGGCGCGCGCCGGCTGGACGTACGGGTCGTAGGCGATGATCGTCGTGTCGAACGCGGCCATGCGGGCGGCGAACAGCTGGCCGATGCGTCCGAGCCCGACGACGCCGACGGTCTTCCCGGCAATCTCGACGCCGGTGAACTGGGATCGCTTCCACTCGCCGCGTTTGAGCGAGGCGTCGGCGACCGCGGTGTGCCGGGCGCTCGCGAGTAGCAGGGCGACGGCCTGTTCGGCGGCGGAGACGATGTTGGACGTGGGCGCGTTGACGACCATGACGCCGCGCGACGTCGCGGCCGAGACATCCACATTGTCCAGTCCGACGCCGGCGCGGGCGACGACCTTCAGGCGGGGTGCGGCGGCGAGCGCGTCGGCGTCGATGCGGGTGGCGCTCCGGACGATGACCGCGTCGGCCTCGGTGAGCGCGTCGTGCAGGGTGGGGACGTCGGTGCCGTCGATGGTGCGGACGTCGAAGTCGTTGGACAAGACCGCGAGGGCGGAGTCGGCGAGTTTGTCTCCGATGACGATGACGGGTCGATCGGGCGTGGTCATGGTGGTGAACGCTCCTCGCGTCGGTGTGTGCGATACGGCGGGGATGGCCACGCTGCCATCATTCGACGGTGGCGCTGCGCAAGGGGTGAGCAGCGATAATGCCGTCGCACATCGTATGTCGGGCGCGCGTCCGTTTCCACTCGGGGTGGGCGGTTTGTGGCGTGGTTCCTCGTCGTTTCCCTTGGCCGGCTGATCGTTCCGCTTGATGGGACGGGGCCGTGCCGAGCGATTCGCCCGATCGAGGGACAGCGGAACGGCGGACCTCGTTCGGGCGAATCGCTCGGCTTCGCGGAGTCCTTCCCGAAGTTGCCTCGGGGAAGGACCGGGCGGGCGCTCAGTGGCCTTCGACGGACATGCCGCGCGGGGTCATCCACCACACGATCACGGCCGTGGCGATCATGAGGGCGGCGCCGACGAGACCGACCGTGGCGAGCGCGTCGGTGAACGCGGCTCGGGCCGCGTCGGCGAGTTCGGCTCCGGCGGGGCCGAGGTCGTCGGCGACGGTGATCGCGCCGCCGATGGATTCGCGGGCGGCCTCGGCGTCGGCTCGGCTGACGCCGAGGGCGTCGAGGTCGATCGGGGCGACGAGTCGCGCGAACATGACGGCGGCGATGCTACCGAGGACGGCGACACCGAGGGTGTTTCCGACCTCGAAGGAGGTCTCCTCCATGACGGCGGCGTTGCCCGCGCGTTCGGCGGGCGCGGACGACATGATCACGGCGGATCCGATCGCGAGGGAGGCCATTCCGGCACCGACGAGGACGAGGGCGATCGCGACGGGCGGGTACGTCCACGGCCGAGGGATGACGTAGAGCAGGGCGAAGCCGAGCCCGCCGACGAAGAGGCCCCCGGCCATGACGGTGCGGGCGCCGATCCAGTCGGCGATGCGTGGCGCCAGGGGCGAGAGGATCCCGGAGACGATCGCCGACGGGAGCAGGTGCAGCCCCGCCTCCAGCGGGGTGTAGCCCTCGACGAGTTGCATCCATTGCGCGATGAGCAACATCATCGCGGCGATGGCGACGCTCGTGACGAGCGCGCACAGGAGTCCAGCGGTGAGTTCGCGGCTGCGCAGGAGCCGAATGTCGAGCAGGGGTTCCGGTCGGTTGAGGCACCGCCGCGCGAACCAGACGAGGCAGCCGACGCCGATGACGGTCGCGGTGAGCGCCGTCGGGTCGGCGATGCCGTACTTGCCGAAGGCCTTGATGGCGTATACGACCCCGGCCATGCCGACGATGGACAGGACGACTCCGAGTGCGTCCCAGCGGACCTTGGCGCCGTACGACTCGGGCAGGAACAGCAGGCTGGCGACGATCGCGACGATCATGACGGGTGTGTTGAACAGGAAGGCCGCGTGCCAGGTGAACACCTCGAGCAGGGCGCCGCCGACGATCGGCCCGACGCCCGCGCCGACGGCGGCCATCGCGCCCCAGATGCCCAGCGCGACGGCGCGTTCGCGGGCGTCGGTGAAGAGGTTGCGGATCATCGACATTGTGGACGGCATGATGAGCGCACCGCCGAGCCCGAGGAGGGCGCGCAGCGCGATCAGCGCGACCGGGGAGTCGGCGACGATGACGAGGAGCGGAATCGCGCCGAAGGCGACGTAACCGATGATGAGCATGCGGCGGCGACCGAAGCGGTCGGCGAGACCGCCCGCGACGACGAGGAAACCGGCGACGACGAGCGAGTAGACGTCGACGATCCAGAGCAGTTCCACGGACGACGGGTGCAGGTCCGCGTCGATGGCGGGAATCGCGACATTGAGGATGGTCATGTCCATGACCACGATCAGGAGGCTGGCGCAGAGGACGGCCAGACCGACCCAGCGGCGGGGGTCGGCGGGGACGGCGGATCTGGCGCTGTCGGGCACGGAATCGACTGTAGACATGGAGCTTCCTGAGGCTGTCGGGTATGGGGAAATGGGATTGGAGGTTGTCTCGTCATCTCAGGTCGTGCGAGGCGAGCGGCGGGGCGTCACTCGGCGAGGCGGAGGACCGCCCGCACACCGATTTCGGCCATGTCGTCTGGCGCGCTGGAACGCGGCCGATGGCCGTCGAACCACTGACGCGGTTCGACCATGAACACCGCGACGCCGCCGGAACCGAACTGCTGGGTAACGAGACGGCCTCCGAGGCGGTGATGCCGTGCAGTACGGTCTGGCGCAGCAGGCGGGCGGCGTCGCGGACGGGGATGTCGCCGCAGCGAATCGCCTCACGCAGGCCGACGAGTGCCCCGAAGATCGTGTGGCCGATCCACGCGACCGGCAGGTCCGCGCGCAGTACACCGGTCCGTTGCGCCGCGGCGTAGAAGGCGTGTTCGCGGGCGCGCAGGACTTCCGAGCCGGCGACGACCTCCTCGTCGGACAGCAGGGAGTATTCGAGCCAGGTAAATCCGTATTCCTCCGCGTCGCGCAGGAGGTGCCCGAAGAGGTCGTCGACGGCGGTGCGGATACGGTCGACGTCGCCCGATTCGGTCGCCTCGTCGATGGCGGCCGCGTCGAGGGCGTCCCGCCAGGACTCGATGGACATTCGTCCGAGATGGATTATCAGGTCATCGCGGGTGGCGAAGTGCCTGTGCAGGGTCGCCCGACTGACTCCCGCCGAAGCCGCGATGCGCGCCATCGGCGCGGAAGGATCGACGTTGAGCAGCCGCAAGGCGGCCTGGGCGATGCTGTCGCGCCGCATGTGAAACCCCCGATTGAGACATAACTGTCTCAGACGATACAGCTTTGTATCAGCCTCACGGAGGCTCCGTGACGGAACACACCACCTCCGTCGCGATGTCGTTTTACGACCGTTATGACACCGGACCACCGGACCGTCGCGAATGGTACGATTTTCCGCCCCAATTCCAGCGAGTCGCCCACCGCGCCGCCGACGGACACGAGGACGCCATGACTCAACCCCCACAATGGTGGAACGCATTGGTCGCCGACCCGATCACCAGGCACTACGGCATCGACTGGCATGACCCGTCCGACTGGAAACCCGCCGTCCCGCAATCCTGGTCCGGCTGCATGTCCACCCCGAGACTCAGGGAACGCGACGAACTCGACAGAAGCACCGCGCTGCGCGTCGGCACCGGCCCCGCCACCCCGGTCCGCAGACCCGACGGCAGCCACGTCGAGTGGTACCTCCAGGATGGGACCCTCCGCTGCGCCCTCGGCCCCCGTTACGACGGCTGGCTGTGGATCGACGTCGAACCGACCGCCACCGGAATCACCACCGCGCTCGACGCGATCCCCGCACGACTGCCGACGCTGGTCGACCTGCCGTCGATCCACCGTGGATTCATCGGACTTCGTCCCGACGTCCTCGTGCCCGACACGACGTCCGGAACCTTCGTCCCGCTCAGCGAGATCGCGCTGATCGCGTACTTCGCCGGCGTCGGCTACGTCGACCTCGGCACCTGGGGCAGCGCGCACCTCGACGACCCCTACCCCGACGGCCCGCACACCACCGCGACCCCCGCCCACCGCACCGGCCGCCCCGGACGCATCCCCTCCAGAACCTGGCGCACGGCGCAATCCCGCTCCTACGTGTCCATCGAGATCCACAACAGACAGATCGTGTGCGCCGCCGTCAGATACCGGCCCACACCCGTCCACCAGCACCCGATCGTCGCGGCCTTCAACGAGGCCACCGGCAGCGATCACCCGCACGACCTCCCGCTCGACGTCGTCGGAGCCCTCACCGGCTTCGACCTGACCACCAAACGCGGCCTCGAACACGCCGAGACCTCGACCCCCGAGGAGACCGCCACCGTCGTGCGCATCCTCGCCGCGCTCGCCAGCGGCGACCTCGCCTCGGCCACCCGCCTCCGCGACTACGTTGACCACCCGGAGCCCGGTGTCCGGCTGGCGCTCGCCGGAACCGCCGCCTGGTACGGATACCGCTTCCTCCTCGACGAACTCGCCCACCACGAACCCGATCCCCAGCTGCGGATCGAGCTCGAGGCGCTCATCATCGAGGGCACCCGCCCCGACCGGCACGACCCGTTCGACGACGACCTCACCGCCCCCGCCACCACCTGAGCAACAGGAGAACCCGATGCCCCGGACCATCATCCTGACCGGCGACGCCGACCTCACCGCTCTCGCGACGGACGGACGCTGGCGACTCGTCGACGTCACGACCGCCGGACACGTCGACTACGCCCAGACCGCCTGGGAGACACCGACGGGCGCGATCGTCCGCCGCGTCGACCACCACACCGGCGGAGTCCCGCTGATCACCGTCCACGCGGGATCCGAGCTCGACACGCTGACCGACCACATCAGATCCGCCGTCGACACGATCGACGTCGAGGACCTGCTCACGACGCTCACGGCGCCCGAGACCGAGCCGGTCGAGCTGATCCGAGCGCTGCGCCGGCTCCAACTCGCCCATCATCACGACCGCGACGATCCCGCCCCTCTCGACCCGCGTTATCTCGAGCTGACGACCACGCTGGTCGCGCATCCCGAACGCGCCGTCCGGCTGACGATGATGCTCGTCGCCGACGACCTCGCCACGATCTGGCCCGAACTCACCGCGCCGATCCTCGCCAGGCACGGCGTCGAGGAGGAACTGGCACACATCATCGAGGCATTCCGGGCCGTCGCCGAGGATTGACCGCGCCCGGCACCGGGAACGCCGACACGATCACAGTCGGTACACAAGGGACGTCATGCGATTCCGTCGCGCCACGCGGGCTCCACACCACCGGAGGTTGGACCACCAACAGCTCCATGATGGAACCGTCGGTCCGCGCGTCGGACCTCCACACTGACCACACGATCGACATGCCTCAGTCGAACCGCGACGCGACCTCGACTTCCGTTTCACCCGAACGCTTTCCGTCAGGAAGGTTGACGATTTCCCTTGCCTTACTTACTGAGCAGTCAGTAAGCTAGCCATCCACGTTCATCAATGTGAATGGAGGCGCCATGCGCCGCTCCCTCATGGCGAGCCTGCTCGCCGGTTCACTCATCACGACCGCGCTCCTCACGTCACCGGCGTCGGCGGCCCCGACCACCGACACCGAGCCATCCGTCGAGACGGCCCACAACACCGCCACCACCGCCGAACTCGACGCGTTCTGGACGCCCGAACGCATCCGAGACGCGGTGCCCCTCGACGCGCCGCCCGCCGGACCTCGACTCGGCTCCCCCGCGCCTCCATCCACAGCGGATGCCGACGAGATCCTCGTTCCCGGCAGCGCGCCGACCGGCGACGTCGGCACGACGGGCATCGTCGAGACGACCGGGCGCCTGTTCTTCTCCTCGAACGGCGGAACCTACGTCTGCACCGCCACCGTCATCGCCGGAAACAACAAGTCCATGCTGGCCACCGCCAGGCACTGCGGTTTCGGCTCCGGCGGAACGAACTACCGCTTCGCGCCGAGTTTCAACAACAACAACGCGCCACACGGCTGGTGGGACTGGCGATCAGCGGGCTGGGTCAACGGCGGTGACGGCATCGAGTACGACTTCGCGTTCGTCGTCCTCAACACCCAGAACGGCCGGTACGTCACCGACGTCGTCGGCTCCGGGGGCCTGGCGTTCAACGCCGGCCACGGGCACTACATGCGGGTCGTCGGCATCCCGGCATCGACGAACAACGTCACGTCCTGCGAGGGCCAAGCCCACACTGGACCATCCAATCAGTACCTCTTGAACAACTGCAACGGACTGTCCGGCGGAGCCAGCGGCGGATCCTGGCTGATCAACTGGAACGGCAACAACGGCGGATACCAGGTCGGAACCTACTTCGGCAGCTACGGCTCGGCGGCGGCCGGCAGTTACTTCGGCGACGCCGCCCACGGCGTCTGGAACGGCGCCCAGAACAGCTGACAAGGCTCGGCGCCTCCGGGGGTCGACCGGAGGCGCCGGCTCAGAACGCGTACGGACCGAACCTGCCCCAGACGACGAAGGCCGCCGCGACGAGCAGCACCACGTTCACGATGATCTCGCGCCACTCCGATCGACGAATATGGACAATCGCCGCCAGAACCATGGTGACGGCCAGACCGAGGGCGGCCAGCGGCGTCAGGACGGTCGCGATGCCCGTCAACCCGGGCAGGACCAGACCGATCGCGCCGAGAATCTGGGTCACTCCGATGAATCGGATCGTGCCCTGTGAGAAGTCCTCGACCCACGCCATCTGGTCACGCAACTGGTCCTTGGGTCTCACGGTCTTCAGCGTCCCCGCCCCGAGGAACACGACTGCCAAGACGACCTGAACTATCCACAACGCCACGTTCATCGAAGGTCCCCGTTCTATCTGGACGGCGCGGCTCGACCGTACCGCCCGTCAAGCCGATCGTTCGAACGATTCGAGAACCGCCACGCCGTGAACCGCCACGCCGCTTCGGCAACCGTGTCCGCCGAGCGCCCGGAGGCCCTAGCTTGGTGGAATGAGGACGACATCCACGGATGTCCGCGTCGTCGGCACGCCGGACGCGCTGAACGAACCGACGGCCGTCACGATCGACCGGGGTCACATAGCGAGCACCGGAAGGTCTCCGGCCGAATGCGGGCGGCGTGGACGCGTCCGGTCACACCATCACCCCGGGACCGATCGACGCGCACCGGCATTCGGGACACGCCTCGATCTCCATGGTGGACTCGGCGCCGTCCGATCCGCGCTACGCCACTCCGCGCGCCGCAGACCAGACGCTTCCGCGCGGACTCACGACGGTCCAGGACGTCGGAGGCCCGTCGTCCCCGCTCAAGTGGTCCATCGAGGAGGGCCGTCAAGGGACCGAGCGTCCACCCGGCGAGCGCGACCGGAGGGAATCCGCCATGACCGGACCACGACCCGAAGGGGCGCCCCGATCCGCCCACTCCCGCACGGGAAGTTGACGCGATGACCGAGTCGTACGGCGACACGACGGTGCTCCGGCCCAGCGCGAGAACGCAGGCGTGGGGTTTCGTCGTGGGGTCCGTGCTGTTCGCCATCGGGTCGGCGCCGAGCCTGACGGACGTACTCGACCGAACCGTGGCGAACGTGTCGTTCTTCGCCGGATCGTGGTTCTTCACGGCCGGCGCGTTCGTGCAGCTGGCGCTGAGCGGACCGGCGACGCCGGCGCGGGGATCCGTGGCCGTCCGAACGGCGTGGCTGGCGGCGGCCGTGCAACTGCTCGGCGCGATCCTGTTCAACGTGAGCACCGGCGAGGCGCTCCGCCTGCGCACACCGTCTGGAGAGGGCGAGTTCGTGTGGGGCCCGAGCGCGGACGGTTCGGTGGCGTTCCTGATCAGCGCCGGGCTGGCGGTCCTCGCGATGGTGAGGGGACGGCGGGGGTGGGCGCCGTCCGATCGGACCTGGTGGAGCATCTGGTTGAACTTGGCCGGTTCGATGGCGTTCGTCGGCTCGTCCGCCGCGTCGATCGCGTCGCCGGGCGGGGCGTTCCAGTACGCTCCACTGTCGAACATCGCCACCTTCGTCGGGTCGGTGTGCTTCTTCGCGGCGTCGGTGATCCTGCTGCCGAGTGGCCGTCCGAATGGGCCGGATCGCGCGTAAGACTCGGCGGCGGTCACCGCATGCGATTCCGATGTAGATATCGTCCGGGCGTCCGTGAGCTCAACTTGACGTCGCCGACCCGCAGCACCTTCGTCGGCGACATCCAGCCTTGCGAGGGTTTGTGCAGCGCCCAGCCGCCGCCCAGCGTCACCGCGGCGTGTTGGACCAGGCCGTCCGCGCCGCGCCAGACGAGGACGGTCCCGGCTTCGTCGTCACGACCTCCGGGAACGGTGCGCTCGGCGAGCCATTCCTCGAAGGGTTCACGTTGCATCCACGTCCGCTCCGCTCCTCCGACGCCCGACGCGGCCATCACCGTTCCGAAGCAGTTCGGTCCGCTGCCGTCGGGGAAGGTCCCCGCGAGGGACGCCGCTTTTGGGAGCAGTTCCGCGAGCTCGCTCCAGGTCTTGACGTCGACCTCCGTGTGGCGGCTCGGTCTGCGCCCGTCCTCCACGTAGCGCACGACCCGCCGCCTGGTCTGGGCCGGATCGCGGGAGGCTCGACGGTGTGCGCCGGGCTGCGCGGCACGGACCTCGGCGGGCAGGGCCCGCGCCTCGGTTCCGGTCAACCAGACCACGACGTCCGCACCGAGGTCGTACAGCTCGAAGCTGTCGCGGGTCTCCGGTGTCAGCGGTCCGATCCGGTCGGTCAGGCCGAGTTCACCGGCGAGGCCGGGACCGATCAGGTAGGGCTGCCGCTTCGGCATCAGCCAGCCGCGCCAGCGGTCGATCAGTTCGTCGTCGACGTCGATTCCCAGTACGAGCACACGTAAATCTACGACGGTCACGAGGCAATGCGCATCGTCGTTTCGCCCTGCGAATGGGGCGTCGCCACGATCGTGTTGGCGCCGTTCGGATCCGTCGCCGGTCGGCCGCGTCGACGTTCACTGATGTCCGTGTCGTCGACGGCTCGTCGGACGCGCTGAGCGAGCCGACGACCGTCACGATCGACCGAGGTCGCGTCGCGAGCGCCGGGAGCGGCCACCGCTGACGCGTTTCGATGACACCGGACCGCCCGGGGTCCGGGGATCCGAGGACGCCGGTACGCGGGGAACCTCGGTCTCGACGACGGCGAGATTCGCGCGGCGCCTCGCCCCCAAACCGGAATCCATGTCGGATCGGTGTAACGGCGCCACCGACGTCGGAAAGGGGTCCCGCCGCGACGGCGAGACCCCTTTCCGATCGAGCCGTGTCAAACGACCGGAACCGCAATGCGATGGTGCGGAACCATTACGCGGTTTCGGTGATGGTGCGCTTGACCCAGGGCATCATGTCGCGAAGCTTCGAACCGACTTCCTCGATCTTGTGCTCGCGCTGCTCGGCGCGGAGCTTGTCGAAGTTGTCGTAGGTCTTCGATTCGGCGACCCACTCCTTGGCGAAGGCACCACTTTGGATCTCGTCGAGGATGCGGCGCATCTCGGCGCGGGTGCCGTCGTTGACGATCCGGGGTCCTCGCGTGACTCCGCCGTACTCGGCGGTGTCCGACACCGAGTACCACATATTGGAGAGACCGCCCTCATTGACCATGTCGACGATCAGCTTCAATTCGTGCAGGCATTCGAAGTAGGCCGCCTCGGGCGAGTAGCCGGCCTCCACGAGGGTGTCGAAGCCGGCGCGAATCAGCTCCGCGACGCCTCCGCACAGCACGGCCTGTTCCCCGAAGAGGTCGGTCTCGGTCTCCTCGGTGAACGTCGTCTTCAGGACGCCCGCGCGGGTGCCGCCGATGGCGCGCGCGTACGACAGGGCGACCCGCTGGGCGGTGCCGGTGGCGTCCTGCTCGACCGCGATGAGACAGGGCACGCCCTTGCCGTCGACGAACTGACGGCGAACCACGTGGCCGGGGCCCTTCGGGGCGACCATCGCGACGTCGACGCCGGCCGGAGGGGTGATCAGTCCGTACCGGATGTTGAAACCGTGGCCGAACATCAGCACGTCACCCGGGTTCAAGTTCGGCTCGATGTCCTTCTTGTACAGTTCCGCTTGGACGGTGTCCGGAACGAGCACCATGATGACGTCGGCCCAGGCGGCGGCCTCGGCGGGCGTCGCGACGGTCAGGCCCTCCTCCTCGGCCTTGGGGCGCGACTTCGAGCCCTCCTGCAGTCCGACGCGAACATCCACACCGGAATCGCGAAGACTGAGCGCGTGCGCGTGGCCCTGGCTGCCGTACCCGAGCACGGCGACCTTGCGATCGGCGATGATCGACAGGTCGGCGTCGTCGTCGTAAAAAACCTCGGCGGTCATTGTCTTGTCCACTCTCCTTGTCAGTTGGCGCGTTGCCGTGCCATGGACGTCATCGATTTCGCTCCCCTGCCGAGCCCGACCAGGCCCGACTGCGCCAACTCCACGATCCCGAACGGCTCGATCACCTGGAGGAGCGCCTCGATCTTCCCGCTGGAACCGGTCGCCTCGATCATCACCGTGTCCGGCGTGACGTCGACGACCTTCGCCCGGAACAGTCGCGCGGCCTCGACGACCTGGCTCCGGGTCACCGAGTCGGCGCGGACCTTCGCCAACAGCAACTGTCGGCGAACCGACGTCTCCTGTTCCAGCTCAACGATCTTGAGAACGTTGATCAGCTTGTTCAACTGCTTCGTGACCTGTTCCAGCGGATGCTCCGCGGCGTCGACCACAATGGTGATACGTGAGATGTCGGGTTGCTCGGTCTCCCCGACCGCCAGCGAGTCGATGTTAAAGCCGCGCCGGGAGAACAGGGCCGTGACGCGGCTCAAGACGCCGGGTTTGTTCTCCACCAACACCGACAGCGTGTGTTTGCGTCGCAGTGTCATCAGCAGTCATCCTCATCGAACATCGGACGGACGTCGCGGGCGGCCAGGATCTCGTCGTTGCCGACTCCGGCCGGCACCATCGGCCAGACCATCGCGTCCTGCCCGACGATGAAGTCGACGACGACGGGACGGTCGTTGATCTCGTTGGCCTTGCGGATCGTCGCGTCGATCTCGTCGGTGGACTCGCACCGCAGGCCGACGCAGCCGAGGGCCTCGGCGAGCTTCACGAAGTCGGGGACACGCGGCCCGTGCGTGCCGAGATTCGTGTTGGAGTAACGCTTGTCGTAGAACAGGGTCTGCCACTGACGGACCATGCCCAGGTTGCCGTTGTTGATGACGGCGACCTTGATGGGGATGCCCTCCAGCGCGCAGGTCGCCAGTTCCTGATTGGTCATCTGGAAGCAGCCGTCACCGTCGATGGCCCACACCATCGTGTCGGGTCGGCCGTGTTTGGCGCCCATCGCGGCGGGCACCGCGTAACCCATCGTGCCGAGGCCGCCCGAGTTGAGGAAGGTGTTGGGGCGTTCGAAGCCGATGAACTGCGAGGCCCACATCTGGTGCTGGCCGACGCCGGTGGTGAAGATCGTGTCGGCGTCGGCGAGCGCGCCGATGCGTTCGATGACCTGCTGCGGCGCGATGGTGCCGTCGGCGTGTTTGTCGTAGCCGAGCGGGTAGCGCCGACGGATGTCGTCCAGATCGGACCACCACTTGTCCATACGGGAGGGATCGGCGGCGCCGTAGGCGTCGACGAGCTGCCGGATGGCCGCCTTCGCGTCCCCGACGATCGGAACGTCGGCGTGGCGGTTCTTGCCGATCTCGGCGGGGTCGATGTCGACGTGGACGATCTTCGCGTCGGGCGCGAAGGTGTCGATCTTGCCCGTCACCCGGTCGTCGAACCGCGCCCCCAGCGCGATGATCAGGTCGGAGCGTTGCAGCGCGTAGACGGCGGAGACGGCGCCGTGCATGCCGGGCATTCCGACGTGCTGTCGGTGCGAGTCGGGGAACGCGCCGCGTGCCATCAGCGTCGTGACGACGGGGGCGCCGCAGGCCTCGGCGAGTTCGTACAGTTCGCCGCAGGCGTTGGCCTTGAGGACGCCGCCGCCGACGTACAGCGCGGGTCGGACGGCGGTGGCGAGCAGCTCGGCGGCCTGCCGAATCTGCTTGTTGTGCGGCTGGGTGGTCGGGCGGTAGCCCGGCAGGCGCAGCTTCGGTGGCCACACGAATTCCATCGTGGCCTGCAGGAGGTCCTTGGGAATGTCCACCAGGACGGGACCGGGACGACCGGTCTGAGCGATGTGGAACGCCTCGGCGAGGACGCGGGGAATGTCCTCGGCCTCCTGGACGAGGTAGCCGTGCTTGGTGACCGGCATGGTCACGCCGTGGATGTCGGCTTCCTGGAACGCGTCGGTGCCGATCAGCGGACGACCGACCTGGCCGGTGATCGCCACGATGGGAACGGAGTCCATGTAGGCGTCGGCCAGCGGGGTGACGAGGTTCGTCGCCCCCGGCCCCGAGGTCGCCATGCAGACGCCAACCTTGCCGGTGGCCTGCGCGTAGCCCGTCGCGGCGTGCCCGGCGCCCTGCTCGTGCCGGACGAGGATGTGCCTGACCCGCTTGGAATCCATCATGGGGTCGTAGGCGGGCAGGATCGCACCACCCGGAATCCCGAATACCACGTCGACGTCGAGCTCTTCGAGCGAGCGAATGAGCGCCTGCGCGCCCGTCATGGTCGGTGTCGTGTGCGGCCTGCCTGGCGGCCGGGGTATTGCGAACTTGCCTGAGCTAGTCATCCCATTCATCCGGTTCGCTCGTGGTGGTCATTGGTGGGTTTGAATGCCTTTTGGGCAAAAAGAAAGCCCGCGTGCAAAGACGCACGGGGCGAGCGCACCGCCGGGTGTGGCGACGGTGCGCTAGATAAGTACTACAGCCCCGAGCACGCGAACGATGTTCGCGGTCGGGATGAGAATTCGCTGCGGCACGTGAGCAAGAGTGCCCTACCGTCCCGCAGATTGTCAACTATTCCCGCATATCGGGACACTGGGCGTGTCGCATCGACCACGTGACGTGACGCACATTCCGTTCGAGCACTGTGGATGGTACTAGGACTCGATGGCCAGCGGAGACACCGGAGCGGCCTGCCTCCGCAGCGCCGCGTCGATCTGATCGACGCTCATCGGACGCGCGAAATAGTAGCCCTGGACCATCCCACAGCCCGACTGCTCCACGACGTCGAGCTGCGCCTGCGTCTCCACGCCCTCGGCGATGACCGCGAGACCGAGCCGCTCCCCCAACCGGGCCACGACGTCGGCGAGCGGCGCCGCCCCGTGATCACTTCCCGCGACGAGATCCCGATCCAACTTGAGGATGTCCACTGGCAACCGATGGAGCTGACCGAGCGATGAGTAACCCGCCCCGAAGTCGTCCAACGCGATCCGCACGCCCGCGCCGCGCAACGCACCGAGCTGCGCGACGAGCACGTCCATGTCCTGGGCGACGTCGTGCTCCGTCACCTCGACGACGAGCCGGGCCGGTGGGACACCGCGCTCGATGAGCGCCTGAGCGAGATTCGTCGCGAACAACGGCGAATGCAACTGCCGCACCGACAGGTTGATCGACACCCACGTCGACAAACCGAGATCACGCCACGTCGCCAGCCGCTCCGCCACCATGCGCAACGTCCACGACGTGACACTCGTGGAGAGCGCGGCCTCCTCCATGATCGGGATGAACTCCGCCGGAGACACCGCGCCGAGCGTGTGGTGCTGCCAGCGCATCAGCGCCTCCGCGCCGACGATGCGCCGCTCCGGCAACGAGAACACCGGCTGATACACCAGACTCAGCTCGCCGCGATCGATCGCCCCGCGCAGCTCCTGCTCCAACGTGGTCTTACGTCGGACCCGACGTTCGAATCTCGCGTCGAAGGTCTCGATCCGGTTCTTCCCGGACTGCTTGGCCGAGCGCAACGCCAAGTCCGCGTTGCGAAGCAGCGTCTCCACATCGGTCGCGGTACCGCAGGCCGCGACGCCGATGCTCGCCGACAGGTACACCGTCGCCGGCCCGATCGGATACGGGTGGGACAGGGTCTCCAACAGGCGCTCGGCGATCTCGTAGCTCTGATGCGGAGAGCACCACAACAGGATCGCGAACTCGTCACCGCCGAGCCGAGCCGCCACGTCCGTCGGGCGCAGACTCTCGGCGAGTCGACGTGCGACCTCGACCAACACCGCGTCCCCGATGTCGTGGCCCTGCGTGTCGTTGACGTTCTTGAAGCCGTCGAGGTCGATCGCCAACAGCGAGCACGGCATCGAACCGCCGGCCACGTCGGAATGCAAGGTCCGCAGCAGCGCCCTACGGTTCGACAACGACGTGAGCGTGTCCGTGTAGGCGAGTTTCGCCAGTTCCCGTTCGAGCCCGCGCCGGTCCGTGACGTCCCGAGTGTGCACGACGAGACCGCGCACGTGCTTGACGTTGCGCTGATCCGTGACCGCCGATTCCGTGTCGCGCCACTTGCCGTCGCGGTGCCGGATGCGAGCGTCGACGCGGATCCGACTGCCCGGTTCGCTCTTCAGCAACTCGATCAACTTGCGATCGACGGCGGCCGCGTCATCGGGATGAACGAGCTCCGTGAACGGCATGCCCATCGTCGATTCAGGACGCAGGCGCCACGTCGTCGACGCCGCCTGCCAACGCACCCGGCGGTTGCCGTCGAGCACGGTCGTGATGTCCGACGAACCCGTGATGATCGACCGGAAGTACGACTCGCGTTCCGCCAGCTTCTCGACGGACCTGCGGACATCCTTGCGCGCCAACACCTGTCGGGCCGACAAGACCCACACCACGATCATCGCCAACACGACGGCGTCGACACCCAGCGAACCGTTGACGAAACCGTGATAGACCGTCGCGACCGAAGCCGTCACCGCCGGAACGATCGACATCGCCGAATCGACGCGGGGCATCGGCACAGCCGCCGCGGGTCCCGGATGCCGCTGCGCCAGACACGCGACACCCGCCGCGATGAGACAGCCGACCGCCCACACCACGATCATGACCAGACGCGCGCGCTCAGGTTGCGGCGAGGCCACCGCCACGACGACACCGACATGCGCCATCGCCATGATCGTCAGGCTCGTGACCAGCAACAGATACCGGCGGCGATGCGCCGCGGCCCGGATCATCGCGACGATGCCCACCCCGCACATGCCCGCCGCGCAGGAGATCATGGCCGTCACCGGGACGTTGCCCGTCACGAAGCCGACCGGGGCGCTCGTCGCGACGGCGACCCACACGCTGAACAGGACACACCCGGCGATGAACAGACCGTCAAGGGTGCGCCGAAGTCGCGCCGCCGGGGTCACCACGTCATGCGGCAGCCGCATCATCGCGACGGCGAACAGGGCGACCATGACCACCCCGGTCCCCGTGATGACGCCGACGCGAGCACCCTCACCCACGAGCAGGGACACCGCGACACCGACCGACCCCACGCCCAAGGCGATCGACAGACGGCGATAAGGTGCCCGTTCGGCCGCGGACGGCAACGGGGTGCTGATCCGCCAAACGAGCACGCTGGAGACGCTCGCGACGCACGCCGCGACCGCTGTGGCTATACCGGTCGCGTCCGGCGGTCCCGGCCAAACCGAGACCGTCAAAGCCGACGCCAGAAGCGTCGAAAGCAGCACCACCGGCAGTAAAGTGACGAGCCGCCGGGGCAACCGGATGAGGGGTATCACGACTCAAGAGTGCCATTGACGAATCTGTGACCGTAAGGGTCCCAGGGGTTTCCGATCTGGGCACCGACCGTCACGGAACGCGGCGATACGCCCCGTCACTGGCGGAAGTCGTCATCGACGCATAGGCGCGCAACGCCGCACTGACCGCGCGTTCCCGCGCCACCGGCGTGTAGGGCCGATCGCGCTTCTCCTGAGCCACGCGACGCGCGGAAAGCTCCTCCTCCGACACGTCCACCGTGATGCTTCGCCGCGGTATGTCCAGTGTGATCGGATCGCCGTCCGCGATGAGCGCGATCGGCCCACCGTCGGCCGCCTCCGGGGAGACATGCCCGATGGACAGTCCCGAGGTGCCGCCCGAGAATCGACCGTCGGTGATGAGCGCGCACGCCCGACCGAGGCCCCTGCCCTTGAGGAAGGACGTCGGGTGCAGCATCTCCTGCATGCCCGGACCGCCGCGAGGACCCTCGTAACGGATCACCACGACGTCACCCGCCTCGACGACCTTGTTCAGGATGCCCGACACGGCGTCCTCCTGCGATTCGAACACCCGAGCCGTCCCCGTGAAGACGAGGTTCTCGTCTGGGACGCCGGCGGTCTTGACGACACAGCCGTCCGGCGCCACGTTCCCGAACAGGACCGCGAGACCGCCATCGGCCGAGTAGGCGTGTTCGACGGAATGGATGCAACCGTCGACGGCGTCGGTGTCGAGACTCCCCCAACGGTTCGTCGTGGAGAACGGGGCCGTCGTCCGGACGCCCCCGGGCGCGGCGCGGAACAGCTCCAGTGCCGCCTCACTCGCGTTGGGGGAACGGATGTCCCACTCGTCGAGCCACTCGTCGAGGCTCGACGAGTGGATGGAGCCCACCTCGGTGTTGAGCAGGTTTCCGCGACGGAGCTCGCCGAGTATCGCCGGAATGCCTCCGGCTCGATGTACATCTTCCATGTGGAACTGCGGTGAGTTCGGCGCGACCTTCGCCAGGCACGGGATCCGCCTCGAAATCGCGTCAATATCGGACACTCCGAAGTCGACGTCGCCTTCGCGGGCGGCCGCCAGCAGGTGCAGGACCGTGTTCGTCGACCCGCCCATCGCCACGTCGAGTGCGACGGCGTTCTCGAAGGCCGCGCGGTTCGCGATCGAACGCGGCAGCACCGACTCGTCATCGCCGTCGTAGTACCGTTTCGCCAGCTCGACGATCACGCGACCGGACTCCGAGAACAGGGCGCGCCGCGCCTCGTGGGTCGCCAGGGTGGAACCGTTTCCGGGCAACGCGAGTCCGATCGCCTCGGTCAGGCAGTTCATCGAGTTCGCGGTGAACATGCCGGAGCAGGAACCGCACGTCGGGCAGGCCGACCGTTCGATCTCGTCCAGCGCGTCATCCGACACGTCGGAGTCGGCGGACGCGATCATC
This sequence comes from Stackebrandtia soli, assembly GCF_965137155.1. Classification (NCBI taxonomy): domain Bacteria; kingdom Bacillati; phylum Actinomycetota; class Actinomycetes; order Glycomycetales; family Glycomycetaceae; genus Stackebrandtia; species Stackebrandtia soli. The sequence goes on along the minus strand of NZ_CBCRZX010000008.1, from coordinate 55,451 downwards.
GCGTCGACCAGGTCGAGCTTTCGCGTCACGACGCCGTCCCGCGACACCGTCTTCCCGGCCTCCATCGGACCGCCGGAGACGAACACGACGGGAATGTTCAGCCGCATCGCCGCCAGCAGCATCCCCGGAGTGATCTTGTCGCAGTTCGAGATGCACACGAGGGCGTCCGCGCAATGCGCGTTGACCATGTACTCGACACTGTCGGCGATGAGTTCCCGGCTCGGGAGCGAGTAGAGCATGCCGCCGTGACCCATCGCGATGCCGTCGTCGACGGCGATCGTGTGGAACTCACGCGCGACGCCACCGGCGGCCGCGACGGACTCCGCGACGATCTCGCCCATGTTCTTGAGGTGCACGTGCCCCGGTACGAACTGCGTGTAGCTGTTGGCGACGGCGATGATCGGCTTGCCGAAGTCGTCGTCGGTCATGCCGGTGGCACGCCACAGGGCGCGCGCCCCGGCCATCGTCCGGCCGTGGGTTGAGGTGCGGGAACGCAGTGCTGGCATGCTGCCAGTCTGCCACTTCCCATATGGCGGGACAAATCGCCCAACTATTGGTCGACGGCGGTCGATGCGGTGTCACGCCCGAGCTTCGCCTTGCGATAGCCGTACGCGAAGTAGACGAACAGGCCGATGATCATCCACGCAGCGAACCGGAGCCAGGTCAGCACGGTCAGGTTGACCATGAGCCACACGCACGCCAGGATGGCGAGAATCGGCACCAGCGGCACGAGCGGGGTGCGGAATCCGCGCTTCAGATCGGGCCTGCGCCGACGCAGGACGAGCACGCCCGCCGCGACGAGGACGAACGCGAAGAGGGTGCCGACGTTCACCATCTCCTCCAACGCCCCGGCCTGGAAGAAACCGGCGAGGATCGCGATGAACACCGCGACGCCGAGGGTCGCCCGGACTGGAACGCCGTTCTCCCTCGTCCGCGACCAGCTCGCGGGGAGCAGGCGGTCGCGCGACATCGCGAACAGCACGCGGATCTGCCCGAGCATGAGCACCATGACGACGGTGGTCAGACCGGCGAGCGCGCCGAAGGCGATGACGGCGGCGGCCCAGTCGACGCCCATCTCGGTGAACGTCGTCGCCAATGTGGACCGTTGGCCGTCCGGTGTGGTGGCCAGGTCGCTGAACGGCCGCATCCCGGTCATGACGAGCGAGGTCGCGATGTACAGGACGGTCACGATGAGAAGCGACCAGAGAATGCCGCGCGGCATGTCGCGTTGCGGGTTGCGGGTCTCCTCGGCCGTCGTGGCGACGATGTCGAAGCCGATGAACGCGAAGAACACGATGGACGCCCCGGCCAGCACGCCGAACCACCCGTAGTCGGACCCGATGTCGCCCATCACGAACGCGAACAGGGAGGCGTGCAGCCCGTTCGCGCCGCCTTCGGCCGGAATGGACGGTGGCACGAACGGGGTGTAGTTGTCGGTGTTGACGTAGCCGACGCCGACGACGATGACGAGGAGGACCACCGCGACCTTGAGGGCGGTGATGGCGGCGCTGAAACGGGCGGACATCTTCGTGCCGGTGGCGAGGACGACGGCGAGCGCGAGCACGACGATGATGGCGCCCCAGTCGATGACGATGCCACCGACCGAGATCATCGTCGGTACGACCAGGCCGACCTGGGCGGCCGCCTGTTCCAGATAGGTCGACCAGCCCTTCGCGACGACCGCGGACGCCAACGAGAACTCGAGAACCAGGTCCCAGCCGAGAATCCACGCGATGAACTCGCCGAATGTCGCGTAGGCGTAGGTGTAGGCGCTTCCCGCCACGGGGACGGTCGAGGCGAACTCGGCGTAACACAGTGCCGCCAATCCACAGGCGACGGCCGCGAGCACGAAGGACAGTGAGACGGCGGGGCCGGCGAGGTCACCGGCGGTGCTGGCGGCGAGGGTGAAGATACCGGCACCGATGACGACCGCGACGCCGAATACGGTCAGGTCCCAGGCGGAGAGCGTGCGCCGCAGTTGATGTCCGGGTTCGGTGGTGTCCGCAATGGATTGTTCGACGCTCTTCGTCTGCCACAGTCGCGACATGCCCACCCCGTCCACCGCCGTCATTGTCGGCTCTGATCGAAGCATGGTCAATGGTCACGAACGGGAAACGACACGCCAACCGATCGCGCCGTTCCCCGCAGAACGGAACCCTCGTCGTTCGCCTCCCACCGGCGAACGGCACGGCCCCCACCCTGCAAGTGAGGGCCGTGATCAGTCGTGCCCTGGGGTCAGTGGGTCACACTGTCGAGCAGTCCCACGAAGTCCTCACGCGACACCGCCAGGATCGGCGACGTGTCGCCCAACTTGGAGTCGCGAACCTCGAACATGGTGGCCTTGCGCGTCTCGACGCAGTTGGCTCCTTGCGGCGCGCTGCGGCTGGACTTACGCCATTTTCCGGGCGTCATGGTATGTACTCCTCTATCGGTGATGCGGCTTTGTGGACAGCGTCGAAGGTCTGTTGATACGTCGACACGATGTCGTGATCTTCGACATAGCGACAGCCGTCCAGCGCGTCCATGTAAACAAACGTGCCCTTGGCCTTGTGAGCCGGTGTCAGGATTGTGAAGGCGCCGGTCATCGCCGAATGAAGGCTCGTCACAACGCGTACATCGATTGTGGGCAACTTCGTGACTTCGCGTAGCCGCTGCAGTTGCAGGGACTGGACGTCCGGCAGGTTCGTGAGGTATCGCAGCGCCGATTCGCCGATCAACATGGACATTTGTGGCAGGGGATCCCGGTTCCACAGGAGCTCCTGCCGGGTGAAACGGAACTCGCGGGACATCTCGGCGAGTTCGGCGTCATAATCGATCGAAGTGGACTGTAGCGCCTGAAAGTACTCGGGGACTTGGACGAGGCCTGGAATGTACTCAGGTTCCCATGTCCGGATGATCGAGGCGTCCTGTTCGGCCTCGGCGAACATCTTCCATTTTGGCTTGACGCCCTTCTTGTGGCTCTCCCACCAACCGCGTTTGCCGCCTTCGAGGGCCATCCGACACAGTTCGCTGCGCTGTTCGGGTGGCGCACCATACAGGTCGCACAGGTCTTTGACAACGGGCGGTTTGGTCGATTGCAGACCTTCCTCGATTCGGCGGATCGTGTGTCTGCCATAGCCGATGGCCTCGGCCGCCTCAGTACGTGAGATGCCTTTCGCTTGCCGCAGACGGCGAAGCGCTTCGCCGAGCGTCCACCGGGCTAGGGTCGGCTGGGTATTGTCCATACCCCAAGTGTTACAGGTCACACTGCGTTTGGCGCGCCGGGGCTGGTGCGTATTAGGTGGTGCAAATGCTCCATCGCGTTTCGCCTTCTCTTTACCCACCAAGGGTCTTAGCTTCTCCTCATGGCATCACAGGTGGACGTCATTGGGGACGGATCAGCATCCAGCACGACAGAGGGTAATCAAGAAGAGGCGCCCGACGATCACGCAGCGTATCCCTTGTGGTCGGGGAATGCGGAAGGTTTCGGATCGAACGCGGTGGGCGTTCGGATCGGGGACCGGCCATGAACGACAGAATGGTGAAACTGGGAACGTTCCAGGCCGACGGACGATCGGTGAGCGTCAACATGCGCGACGACGTCGCGACGACCGCCTGGCTCGTCGTACAGATGTCGAATGTGGATAACAGTGACCTGGGAACGATCAAGCGACTCGACCTGGACGAGCCCGAACTGGTGATCTTCCAGCGGCACCAGGACTGGTGCAAGGACCCCTGGACACGGTGGCACATCACCCGCCAGGCCAGGGACCTCTACCGACGCGCGGGCGGTACCGGCGACTAGCGGTCGTCCCGTCCATCTCGTTTGATCCGAGACGACGGGACGACCTCCGGCCGGTACCGCACGAGCGACAGTTCTTCAGATACGAATCTTGGCTATTCCCTCAACCGCCCGCCACGGACGGCAGGATCCGAACCTCGGCACCGTCACGCACCGGCGTGGCGGTGCCGGACAGAGCCCGCGACTCGTCCGAGTCGATGAAGACGTTGACGTACCTGCGAAGCCGCCCCTGCTCGTCGCGAACCCTGCGGTTCAACCGGGGGTGCAGCTCGGCGAGGACGTCGAGCACGTCCGCGAGCGTCGCCGCCCGCGCGGCGTCGATCGTCACCTTGGACCGCCCGTCCGCCTCGACGCGGAGAGCGCTGGGAATGTAGACCGTGACCGACACGGACACCACCTAGATCCGGGCCGCGCGGACGCATAGGACGTCGGGAAGGTGTGCGGCGACCTGACTCCACCGGTGGTCATCCCCTGTGGATACGAACACGTCACCGTTGCGGGTGCCGAAGTACCAGCCCGGTTCGGTGTCGCCGTCGGTGCAGGCCGCGTCCCGCAGGACGATGCCGTAGTAGGGCTCTTCGGGGAGACCGTCGCTGACGCTGCGCCAGTGTCGTCCACCGTCGTCGGAGCGCTGCACCTGAAGGCGCGCATTGGGTGGGAACCGGTTGCCCTCTGTGGAGACCGGGAAGGTGAGCACCGTGTCGGCGCGGTGCGGGTGCGCGAGCATCGCGAAGCCGAAGTCGCTCGGCAAGCCCGCCGCGATGGACCCCCAGTCGTTACCGTCGTCGTCGCTGCGATACACGCCGCCGTGGTTCTGCGCGAAGAAGCGGCTCGGTTCCATCGCGTCCCGAACGGCCTTGTGAACGCACTGACCGTACTCCGGCGTCTCGTCCGGCAGGAAGTCAGCGGCGATGCCGTGGTTCGTGGGCGTCCAGCTCGCGCCGCCGTCCTCGGTCTGGTAGACGCCGCCCGTCGACATGGCGATGACCACGCGCGACGGGTCGTCCGGGTGCGGCAGGATCGTGTGAACGGCGGCGCCGCCGAAGCCGGGAGCCCAATTGGGACGGTGTGGATGGTCCCACAGGCCCTGGTTGAGCGCGAAGGTCACGCCCCCGTCGTCGGAACGGAACAGCGCCGTCGGCTCGACGCCGGCGTAGACGACGTCCTTCTCGGGCCCGAACGCGAACTGCCAGGCCCGGGCGAAGGACGTGTCACCGCCGTCGGGGAAGGAGATGGGCGGGGCGTCGGACGGCTCGTTCCAGGTGGCGCCGAGATCGTCGGAGTGCCACACGCTCGGGCCGAAGTGAGAACTGTCGGAGCCGACGAGCAGCCGTGGCTTGTCTCGACGGGTGTCGATGCCGACGGCGTAGACCGAGGAGAGGTACTCACCCGCGCCGTCGAGGGTGACCGGGCCGGTCAACTCCCAGGCGCGGCGATCGGTACTGGTGGCCGTGAACAGGCCCTTGCTCGTCCCGATCAACAGGAGATAGGACATGGAGACGCTCCCTTGCGTCGATGAAGGTGCGATGTCGTTCACAGTCTCGCGCAGCGGTCCGACATTTTTGGACTCCAGGGACGGATCGGGCATTTCGCGTGTCGCCGCGGCGGGACCGCGGTCCGCGACCACGTTCACGGCGGCGACGACGTCTATGGCACGATCACCCGCATGACCGTCATCGAGACGACCCCGACACGAGTGCGATTCCGGCGCAGCGGGGCGGGTTTCATCGCCTCAGTGCTCGGGGTGATGTCGGTCCTGCCGTTCTCCGCCTCGGTCTTCTACGGGCTCGCGACCGGCAGCGAGAACACGACCCTGATGGCGATTCTGCTGCCGCTGGCGGTGGCGGCCCTCGTCATCGCGGTCGGTTTCGCGCTGTGGTCACTGCGGACCGGCGTCGACGCGTCCGCCGAGGGTGTCGTGGTTCGCGCGCCGATCGGCCGTCGCCGCTTCGCCTGGGACGACATCTCGGGCTTCGCGACGCTGGACACGCGGGTGTACGCGCAGCTCACTAACGGTTCGAGGGTGGCACTGCCGGGAGTAGGCGCCGACGACCTGCCGCGCCTCGTCGCCGCGTCGGGAACCGAAGTGGTTCGCGCCGACGACGCCGGGGAGCCGGTCGAGGCCCCCTGACGACTCAGTAGCCCTTGCCCCGAACGATGTTCTGAAGGGGCTCGCCCGCGGCGAAGCGGCGCAGCTGTTCGCCGACGACCTCGTAGACCTTCGACACCATCCCCTCGACCGCGCCGCCGACGTGCGGGGTGATCAGCAGGTTCGGCGATCGCCACAATGGATGATCACTGGGGAGCGGTTCGGGGTCGGTGACGTCCAGCGCCGCGCGCAGCCGGCCACCGTCCAGTTCCGCGACGAGCGCGTCGGTGTCGACCACTGGTCCCCGTGCCGCGTTGACGAGCAGCGCGCCGTCCTTCATCGCGGCGAGGAACTCCCTGTCGACCATGCCGTTCGTCGCCTCCGTGAGCGGGACGATGAGGATCACCACATCCGCCGGCGGAAGCAGTTCGGGCAGTTCGTCGACCCCGCGGACTCCGTCGCGAGCGCGCGTTCCCACCATGGTGACGATCCCGTCACTGGCCTCGACTCGGCGCGCGATCGCGGAACCGATGTCTCCTGCACCGATGATCAGGACCTTCTTGTCGGCGAGCGACTCGGTGACGCGGGGGGCCCATTCCGCGCGGTCTTGGGCGAGCGCGAAGTGGTTGAACCCGCGCAGGGACGCCAAGGTCGCGGTGAGCGCCCACTCCGCGGTCGCCGCGGTGTGAGCGCCCTTGGCATTGCACAGAGTCACGCCGTCGGGCACGACGGGTGCCCACACGTCCGCGCCGGCGGTCAGGAGTTGAAGGACCTGTAGGCCGGTCAGGTCGGCCAGCGGGGCGGTCGCCCTCGACGTCGACAGGAACGGCGGCGTCCAGAACCGAACCGTCGCAGGGTCGGACGGATAGTCGCCGGTACCGCCGTACACCTCGATCGTGACGTCGTCGGGGATCGTCCCCAACGCGGCGATACCTTGCTCGTGAGCCACCCATGCCTTCATGAGGCCCCAGCGTACGACTGTGCGGCGGGACACGTTCCAGGGTGCCGAGCACGGCCGATCATGAGGGTGTCGCGGCCCGATACCCTGAGCGGGTGAGGACGCCACGAACCCACGCACTGCTCGCCATGACCGTCGCACTGACGGTGTTGTCGGGCTGCAGCTTCGGCCCACCGCCACCGGACGAGACGGGTACTCCCCCGAACCTGCCGTCGCCATCGCCGTCGGAGGGGGCTCCCGATCCGTCCGTGATGGAAGGCGTCATCGCCTCGGGTCTGGCGGTGCCCTGGGGGATCACGTTCCTGCCGGACGGCTCGGCGCTGGTGACGGAGCGGGATTCGGCGCGGATCCTGCACATCACGCTGCCCGAGGAGGAGGGCGCGGAGCCGGTCGTCGACGAGGTGCAGACGATCGCCGAGGCCGTTCCCTCGGGTGAGGGCGGCCTGTTGGGAATCGCCGCGTCCCCGGACTACGAGGACGACGAGACGGTGTACATCTACTACACCGCCGAGAGCGACAACCGGATCGCGTCATTGAAACTCGGCGAGGATCCCGATCCGATCGTGACGGGCATCCCGAAGGCGGGCAACCACAATGGCGGTCAGCTGGCGTTCGGCCCCGACGGTTATCTGTACGCGTCGACGGGCGACGCCGGGGAGGGCGACCGTGCCCAGGAGCGGTCCAACCTGGCGGGCAAGATCCTGCGCATGACGGAGAAGGGCGACGCGGCCCCGGGGAATCCGTTCGGTGACTCGCTCGTCTACTCGATGGGACACCGCAACATCGAGGGGCTCGCGTGGAGCCCGAACGAGACGCTGTTCGCGACGGAGTTCGGCGAGCAGACGGCCGACGAGATCAACAAGATCGAGGCGGGTGGAAACTACGGTTGGCCCGACGTGGAGGGCACCGGCGGGAAGGGCGACCTCATCGACCCCGTGTTGACCTTCCCGACGGAGGACGCGTCCTGCGCGGGCGCGGCGTTCGCCGACACGATCCTGTTGACCGCTTGTCTGCGCGGCGAGCGGCTGTGGAGCGTCGAGTTCACGACGAAGGGGACGATCGTCGGCGAGCCGACGGAGAGTCTCACCGGTGAGCTCGGACGACTTCGCTTCGTCGCGGCGGCGCCGGACGGGTCGCTGTGGGTGAGCACATCCAACAAGGACGGTCGGGGGACCGAACGCGACGGTGACGACAAGATCATCCGCATCATCGTCGGAGGTTCCTCCGAGAGCAAGACCTGACGCGGGCGTTCCGACCGTCGACGCGGAGACGTGACCGTCCCCCACTTCTGCGCCGAGGGCACGAGCCCGAGGCGCGAATGCCGCAAAGCGGTCCGTTCCGTTGTGGTTCGCATGATTCTTTATGGGCCGCAACGATTGTGGTGTCGTCGCCAGAGCTCGGCGGTGGCCAGTGAAACGAGCGGGCGGCCCTTCACACGTGTTTTGACCTCGTCGACGAGGCCCGGTTGTGGTTATGGTGGCTAAGTATGGATGCCGCGCTCACACGGAAGGATCGCCGCCATCGCCGACACCACCGAACCCGCCTCCTCGCCCCGGCCCACCTCCCCGTGGCGACGATCGAGCCGCGCCCTCGGGACGGCCATCCGGCGATCGGGATCGTGGCTTCGCGGCAAGGGGCCGCGGCGGGCCGCGGCCGTAACGGGTTTCGCGCTGTTGACGATCGGGGCGTCCGGCATCGGATTGTGGCTCGGTGGTTCCGCCGGCGTCGATCTCGGCCCGTTCCGCACGACGGTGTCGGTTCAGCCGTCCGTCATCGGCGAATCCGAGGTGGACCTGCCACCGTTGGGAGCGCTCGTCTTCGACAGCCACGACGGACCGTTGAAGTTGACCGTGCGTCTCGACTCGCTCGACCAGGGACGCACGCAGGCGCTCATCACCGACCCCGAAGGTGTCCGCAAGGCCAGCGAATCCGTTCCCGGAGATCTGATGACGGGGGTCATCAACGTCGGGCTGAGCGCCCTCGCCGGAGCGACGCTCGGCGGCCTGGTCATCGGCGGGATCGTGTACCGGACGGCGCGTAAGGCCGCCCTGTGCGGTGGACTCTCCCTCGTCGTCGCGATCGCGGCGATCGGTGTGGCGGGCGCGACGATCCGCCCGCAGTCGGTGGAGGAGCCCAGATACGAGGGGTTGCTGGCGAACGCGCCCGCCGTGGTCGGTTCCGCGCAGACCTTCGCCGATCGATACGAGAAGTACCGCGATCAGTTGCAGCAGTTCATCGTCAACATGTCGCAGTTCTACACGATCGCTCGCACGCTTCCCGCGTTCGAGCCGGATCCGGGGACGATCCGGGTCCTGCACGTGTCCGACCTGCACCTGAATCCGGCGTCGTTCGACCTCATCGAGTCCGTCGCGCGTCAGTTCAAGGTCGACGTCGTCATCGACACCGGCGACATCACCGACTGGGGCAGCCAACCGGAGGCCGAGATGTACACGAACGGCATCGCGCGCGCCGGAGTGCCCTATGTATACATTCGCGGCAACCACGACTCGGACAAGACGGTCAGCGAGATCGCGAAGCAGTCCAACGCGGTCGTGCTCGACGACGAGGTCGCCGAGGTGGCCGGCCTGACGATCGCCGGCATCGGTGATCCCCGCTTCACTCCCGACAAGAGCGCCGAACCGTCCGACGTCCGCGAGGAACAGGTGCTCTCGGACGCGGGAACCGAACTGCGGCAGACGATCCTCGACGAGGGCGGCGCGGACGTGGCTCTCGTCCACGACCCACGTTCGGGCTTCCCGCTCGCCGACAGCGTTCCGCTCGTCCTCGCCGGACACCGGCACGAACGGCAGGTGTGGGCGCTCGACGCCGAGACCCTGATGATGGTCGAGGGGTCGACGGGCGGAGCGGGCCTTCGCGGTCTGCAGAAGGCGACTCCCGTGCCGCTGCAAATGTCCGTCCTGTACTTCAGCGAGGAGGACAAACGGCTTCAGGCGTTCGACGACATCGCCGTCGGGGGTCACGGAGAGACCGAGGTGACGCTGCAACGGCACATCCTCGCGGACGGGATGCCCGACGACCCGAGCGACTTCATCCCCGAGCCGCCGCCCGAAGGCGAGTACGTCTATCCCGAGCCCGCTCGCGAGCCCGAGGACGATTGACGGCGCTCACGAGGGCGGGGACCCCTGTGTCCCTTGCGAAAGCGCTTGACGCCGACGCCCATGGCGCTCGCCGGCAGCATTCTCGCGACCGGATCGACGATCGACCGAGCGGCTGCGTCTACGATTCGGCAGATGGACACCTCGACCATCGTCACCACGGCCGCGGAACTGCTCACGAGGCATTACGTCTTCCCGGAACGGGCCGCCGAGATGGCCTCCACCATAAGAAGAAGCCTGACCGACGGCGCCTACGAGGGACTGTCGGATGAGGAACTGTGCGAGGCCCTCACCAGCGACCTGCATTCCGTCCACAGTGATCTTCACCTGCGCCTGCGCTGGCACGCGGAGGCCAGGGAACGAGTCGAGGACGACGACGCCCACGCCGAACGCCAGTTCGCCGCCTGGCGGCAGGTTCTCCGCACGCACGGCCAAGGCGTCGACAAGGTCCAGGTGCTCCCCGGCAACATCGGGCTCGTCGCCTTGAACATGGTCGGCGAGCCGAAGTCCGGCGGCGACGCCTACGCCGCCGCGATGCGGATCGTCGCCGACACCGAATGCCTGATCCTGGACCTGCGCGCCAACGGCGGCGGTTCCACCGACGGCGCGGCCCTGTGGTGCAGTTACTTCCTCGGCGCCGAACCGGTGCACCTCAACGACATCCACCTCGACGGCGATCCGACCCCGCGTCAGATGTGGAGCCTGTCCCACCTCGCCGGGCCGCGTTATCTCGACCGTCCGGTGTACGTGCTTCTCAGTGGACGCACGTTCTCCGGTGCCGAGGACATCGCGTACACCCTCGCGGCGCACGGCAGGGCGACGACGGTGGGAGAGACGACGCGGGGCGGTGCGCATCCGACGTCGACGTACTGGATCGACACGCACATCGACATCCGGGTTCCAAACGGCCGCACCGTATCTCCGATCACGGGCACCAACTGGGAAGGGGTCGGCGTGACACCGGACATCGCGTGCGGGGCGCCCGAGGCGCTCGACATGGCGTACCGACGCTGCCTCGATCACGTTCTCGGAGCCAACCCCGACGAACCCCTGCTCACCGAAGCGCGAACGGCCAGGGTGAACCTCGACGCCTGACCATCCACAGCGGAATATGTGGCGCGGGTCTCGGGAAAACCGATGTCGATTCCGACTGAGACCCGGTACTGTCAGGCCCGGCGATGATCGCCGATCACATGGAGAGGAGGCACCGAGATGTACACCCGTTTCCGGCGCCCGCGACACACACACCTGGTGCGCGACTGACGCACCACCGGGCGCCTTCGTTCCATATTGGAAGGCACCACGTGTTTTTTCGTTCCTCGGTCGAGGCCGACCTTGACAGCCTCACCTCCTGCACCGTCACCGAACCGATCCGCTGGGCCGATCCCGAGCGGCTCACGAACAATCTCGCCTCCGGCGAATACCGCCACGACCGAATCTGGGTCGCCACCGACGACGACGGTCGGATCCTCGCCCGCGCCGTCTGGTGGAGTTTCCCCGGCGATCCGATCCCGCTCGCGCTCGACTGCCTGTACGTCGATCCGGGCGTGTCCGACCGCGACGCGCTCGGTGCGGACCTGCTCGACGCTGCGCACCGCGTCTTCACGTCGAACGGTATGAAGGAACTGCCGGGCTACCACATCTTCCTACCCGCCGGCTGGCGCGACGACGACGCGATCGTCACCGCCGTGGGATGGCGACGCGCCGCGCTCGCGCGGATCGGCATGACCGATGAGCTCGAACGGCTCCGCTACCGGTGGACGCCTGACGCGGGCGTTCCCGAGGCGTCGACACGGCTGGCGTTCCGCGCCGAACCCGACGACGCCGTGTTCCTCGACCTGTTCGAACGGGCCGCGGTCGGCAGCCTCGACGCCGGAACCCGAAAGGGGATCGCCAGGACCGGCGCGGCCGAGGAGGCCCGCGAGACGCTCGACAGCAACCTCTCGATGCCGGGCGACCGAAGTATGTGGAGGATCGCGTATCTCGACGGCCATGTCGTCGGCTTCGCGATGCCGTCGGCCAACATGGGCGGCCCCGTCGTCGGCTACCTGGGCACGCTTCCGCAGTATCGCGGGCAGGGTCTCGTCGACGAGCTCCTCAACGAGATCACCCGCATCCACGCCGCAGACGGCGCCCAGCAGATCATCGCCGACACGGACGTCACGAACGTCCCGATGGCGCGCGCGTTCGAGCGCAACGGCTACGAGAACTTCGCCGTCAGGCTGGTTCTCGACGCACCGGCCTGACGAGGCAGGCCGGTCCATCGCGTGATGGACCGGCCCTTTGTGGATCTACGGCGATCGACGACTACCATGGAATCCGTCGCCATTACCGTGCGCGCCAAACGATGTAGCCTATGCCCAAGTACTCCGCCGTGGTCCGGATTTCATGCGCCACGATCATCCATGGATTGGGGACTCGACGGTGCCGAACGACGAACGCGGGCCATCAAAGGACGATGCGCCCTCCGAATCCGTACGGATCGCCACGATCTCGGCGCGGTTCTCCCTGCGCGCCGCGATCATCACGACCGTCGGCGGCCTCGTGGCGGCGCTTATCGGTGTCGCCGCGGTGTGGTGGGAGAAGAGCACGCCGAATCCGTCCTCAGCCGCCGAACCGACGCCGTCGTCGGAGTCGGCGTCACCGGAAACGCCCCTGTACTCCGGCGTCGCACTCACCCTCGACCCGCCGAAACTCGGCTACGAACACGCGACGCTCGTGGATCTGGACGGTGACGGACCGCGACTCATGGACGGCGAAGCCGCCGACCATCCCGATTACGATCTGTTCTACGACAACGAGTTCGCCGAGGAACCATCCGCCATCCTTCGCCTCAACCACGAGAATGGCGTCCTCTTCGGATACGGCCCGGACGAACGGCCCACCGATCCGACCGTGTGCGCCCAAGCGGTGCTCGACTCGCCCCTCCCGAACTATCTGAGACAGTCCAGCGATCCGCTGGAACGCGGCGCCGGATACTGCCTCGTCACGACCGACGCCAACGTCGTCTGGTTCCACGTCCTCGCCATGGAGCACGACCCACCGAACTACGGGTACACCCTCCAGGTCACGCTCTGGTCGGGCGACTGACGCCTCAGCGCTTGACGGCGTCGATCAGGAAACGGGTCGAGTGGGCCAGGAACACACCATCGCGAGCGATCCGCTCGTGCAAGTCCCGCAGGCGATCCCGATATCGATCCACGGTGAAATCGGGGACCGTCCACAGGACCTTGCGCAGGAAGTACACCACCGCGCCGATGTCGAAGAACTCCATCCGCAACCGGGCTTCCCTCAGATCTACGATCTCCAGGCCCGCCGCCTCGGCGCTCGCCCGGGCCAAAGCCGGATCCCGATACTGTGGCCCCGTTTGCGGTCCGAGGAAGTACTCGGTCAACTCGATGGACGTGCGCGGACCCACCTGCTGCGAGTAGAACACGCCACCTCGACGCAGGACGCGTCCGACCTCCGCCCAGTTCGTCGCGACGGGATGCCTGCTCACGACGAGATCGAAGGCGCCGTCGGCGAATGGCAGCGGCGTCGCGTCGTCATGCTCCACGACGGACACACCGAGCGGTTCGAGACGTTCGGCCGCGACCCGCACGTTGGGCGGCCACGATTCGGTGGCGACGGTGTTCGGCGCCAGCGGCGCGGCCCCCGCGAGGACCTCACCCCCACCGGTCTGAATGTCGAGAGCTCTCGCCGCCGTGGCCATTCGGCGCGACATCGACCGCTGATACGTCCACGGCGGACGCTCCTCCGTCGCCCGGCCGTCCAGCCAAGAGAAGTCCCAGCCGGAGACGTCGACCGCGTCGGCCTCGGCGACGAGTCGTTCGAAGGTGTCAACCATGTGCCCATCCTCGGCCCCACCGCGCGGCGGCGCCACTCAATTCGACCGATCGTCGTGCGGCTCCTTCGCGCGATCGACGGCGAGCACGACACATCCACTGTAGTTACGCCACGCCGAATCGGCCGACGCCCGTGTCTCGAACGGCGTGGGCGCGAATCGATCCGTCCCGCAATGACGGCGCCGGGGCCGCGATGGAGCCCCGGCACCGCACGTTCCGGCCAGGCGTCGTGGAACGACTCCCAGTACCGTCGCGCGGTGCGTGATGTCCTCAGAGGGCACGCTCACTTCTTCGCCAGGTCCGCCATGGCGGCCTCCGCCACACCGATCAGCATCTCCTGACAGTCCTCGAAGCCGAAGTCGTGGTCGGGGCTGAAGGTGATCATCATCGACAGGTTGCCCGCCAGAACATGCAACTCGATGCGAGCGAACCTCTCCGGATCGCTCACCGAAAAGAAGGCCTGCTCCCCCAAGGGTTTCGCCGGCTCCACACGGTCCGCGTCGTCGGCGGTCATCGTCTCGAAGTCCAACGCCGCGGCGTTCGCGTCGGTGAACACCGCGATGTCGAGGCCCAGCAGATAGATCGTCTCGCTCTCGGCCGCGGAGTACCCGCACACGTCGTGGGCCGGTTGGCCCGAGGACTGCTGCTGGAAGCCCTCGGCCGGGTCCGCGTAGGGAATGTGCGGTCCACTGCCCACCAGTTGGCCGTAGCCGACGAAGTCGAAGCCCGCACAGGGACTGCTCGTCATGGCGTAGTCGCCGTTGAAGACCGGCTGGTACTGGGGCTCCTGCTCGGGTGTGATCACGAACCTCCAAGCGGCGAAACCGCCGAGGGCCAGCACGAGCACCAGGCCACCGACGACCAGTCCGATGATCAGGCCGGTATTGGACTTCGCGGGGGGCGGGTGGTATCCGGGCGGTGGCGGCGCCATCGGCGGTGGCGGAGGTAGGTGCCCGAAGCCGGTCGGCGACTGCTGAACCGGGTAGGGCGATTGCTGCTGCGGATGGGGCGATTGGAAGGACATCAGTTCTCCATCTCCGGCATGATCGCGGCGGCGATGCCGGTGAGCATGTCCACAGCGGAATCCTCGGTCACTGCGGGATTCACTGTCTGGATGTTCACGGCCAGGTACAGATTGCGGTCCAGTACGTACACATCCACTGTCCATCGCCCGTTGTCGGTGAGTTCGGCGATGTAGAAGGCCGACTCGCCCAAGTCGGGAAGCTCCACGGCCTCGGGTGCCTGCGCGTCCCAGTACTCCTGTCTTCCCTCGTACAGGGCTCTGGCGTTCGAGGGGTTGGCCCTGGTCGTCACCTCGATTCCAAGGCTGTCCTGGTATACGGCGTCATCGATTTCGGGATCGTTTGAGGTGTAGCCACAGTCCAGGCGCGACGAGGAGTTGCCGCTATTGTGCTCATCCGAGCGGACGTACATCCCGCCGCCGATCAGTTCGGTGTAGCCTCCGGTGAACTTCGGGTCCGTGAGGGTCTCGCAGCTGTCCAACCCGTCCCCGTACTTGAGAGCGACCGGTTGCTCGGGTTCCTCGTTGGCGACGAACAGCCAGACCACGGCGCCGATCAGCAGCACGAGTACCAGGCCACCAACGACCAGTCCGATGATCAGGCCGGTGTTCGGCTTCTTGATCGGCGCGTAATGGCCCGGTGGCGCCATCGGCGGGGGCGGGGACTGATATCCGGGGTAGTGGGCTGGTGGTTGGGGCGGGTAGGGCGCTTGCTGGTTCACAGGTCCACCTTTGACAGTTGACGGCCAATGAACCTCAAGCTATGTGGCCACGCACCGGCTTCTGCACGAGTTCTTCGGCCGAACCCGTGCAGGCGACAGACAGTCGACCCCTTCGCCGTGGCGAACCACGCCAGGGGCGTCGCGCTTCCGGGATCCGGTTCGCACGGCCGCCACAGGTCTTGGCCGAACGGTTCGGCGAGACCGGGAGCGTCGGCCCACAAGGACAGCGCCGTTCGATTGCGGCCACCACCTGGTCGTCGAGAACAACGACATCAAGCGCCACCCCTTGGCCCCTGCCAGTACCGCCGAGCCCGAACACGACGGTGCCGGGGCCCGCGATGGAGCCCCGGCACTGAATCGCATTAGGACAATCGCTGAATGATCAGTTCGCGAACCGTCTTGGCGTCGGCCTGTCCCTTCGTGGTCTTCATGACCGCTCCGATCAGGACGCCCGCCGCCGCGTGGGTACCCGCGCGGATCTTCTCGGCCACGGCCGGATTCGCCGCGATCGCCTCGTCGACGGCCGCTTGCAGCGCACCGGTGTCGGAGACGACCTCGAGCCCACGGGCCTTCGCGACGTCGGCGGGACCGCCCTCACCGTTGAGCACGCCGTCGATGACCTGCCGGGCGAGCTTGTCGTTGAGCTTCCCGTCGTCGATCAGCGACTGAAGCTCGCCGACCTGGGCGGGCGTGATCGCGAGATCCGTCAGTTCGACGCCGGACTCGTTGGCGCGTCGGGACAACTCGCCCATCCACCACTTGCGAGCGCCGTCCGACGAGGCGCCGGACGCGATCGTCTCCTCGATGAGTTCCACGGCTCCCGCGTTGAGCACCGACTCCATGTCGTGATCGGACAGACCCCACGATTCCTGGAGTCGTTGACGTCGCACGCGAGGCAGTTCCGGCAGGGCCGCCTTCAGGGCCGCGACCCACTCCGGGTCCGGCGCCATGGGAACGAGGTCGGGCTCGGGGAAGTACCGGTAGTCCGTCGCGGTCTCCTTGCTGCGGCCCGGAGTCGACTCGCCCGTGTCCTCGTGGAAGTGGCGGGTCTCCTGGACGATACGTCCACCCGCGTCGAGCACACCCGCTTGGCGAATGATCTCGGAGCGGACGGCGCGTTCGACGCTGCGCAGCGAGTTGACGTTCTTGGTCTCGCTGCGGGTGCCCCACTCGTCGCCGGGGCGGTTCAGCGAGGTGTTGACGTCGCACCGCATCGAGCCCTGCTCCATGCGCACATCGGACACGCCGAGAGAGCGGATCACCTCGCGCAGTTCGGTGACGTACGCGCGCGCGATCTCCGGCGCGAGCGCTCCGGTGCCGGTGACGGGTTTGGTGACGATCTCGACCAGCGGGATGCCCGCGCGGTTGTAGTCCACGAGGGACTCGGTCGCGCCGTGGATTCGACCGGTCGCACCGCCGACGTGCAGCGACTTGCCGGTGTCCTCCTCCAAGTGGACCCGCTCGATGTCGATGCGCACGGTACGGCCGTCGACGTTGACGTCGAGGTAGCCCTCCCCGCACAACGGTTCGTCGTACTGGGAGGTCTGGAAGTTCTTCGGCATGTCCGGGTAGAAGTAGTTCTTCCGGGCGAAGCGGCACCAGCTCGCGATGCTGCAGTTGAGGGCGAGCCCGATCCGGATCGTCGCCTCGATCGCGGCGACGTTGGCGACGGGCAGCGCTCCGGGGAGACCGAGGCACACCGGGCACACCTGGGTGTTCGGTTCGGCGCCGAAGACGGTCGTGCAGCCACAGAACATCTTCGTGCGGGTGCCGAGTTCGACATGCGTTTCGAGGCCGATGACCGGGTCGTACTCGGCGGTCGCCTCGGCGTAGCTAGGCAGCAGGATGAGTGAGCTCATGGTGTTCAGGCTCCTTTCGCCGGGTCGGGGGCCTGGTCGGCCAGTAGCGGTGTCTGGGTCGATTCGAGGGCGGCGGCGACGCGGTAGGCGACGTCGTCGCGCATGGTGGGCGCCATGACCTGGAGCCCGGCGGGCAGACCGTCGGACAGTCCGACGGGGACCGACACGGCGGGACCGCCGTACAGGTTCGACGGGATCGTGTACAGGTCGGCGAGATACATCAGGTACGGGTCGCCCGTGCGGGCACCGAACTCGAAGGCGACGAACGGCGTCGTCGGCGAGATGAGCGCGTCGACGCGGCCGAACGCCGCCTCGAAGTCGCGGGTGATGAGGGTGCGGACCTTCTGCGCCTGGCCGTAGTATTCGTCCACATAGCCCGAGGAGAGCGCGTAGGTGCCGAGGATGATGCGGCGCTTGACCTCTGCGCCGAATCCGGCCTCACGCGTAGACGCCATGACCTCTTCCAGGGACCGTTCGCCGTTGTCGCCGACGCGCAGCCCGTAGCGGACTCCGTCGAAGCGGGCGAGGTTGGAGGAGCATTCGCTTGGGGCGATGAGGTAGTAGGCGGGCAGCGCGTACTGGAAGTGCGGGCACGACACCTCGACGATGTCGGCGCCGAGCTTCGCCAGGGTCTCGACCCCGTCCCGGTACGCGGCGATGACGCCCGGTTCGGCGCCCTCGCCGACCTCGAACTCGGTGACGAGACCGAGGCGCAGCCCCGACAGGTCACCGGTGAGGCCCTGTTCGACCGCCGCGACGACGGGCGGAACGGCCTGCGGAATCGACGTCGAGTCGCGGGGGTCGTGGCCGGCGATGATCTCGTGCAGCAGGGCCGCGTCGAGCATCGTGCGCGCCACCGGCCCCGGGGTGTCGAGAGAGGACGAGAAGGCGACGAGGCCGTACCGGCTGGTGCCGCCGTAGGTCGGCTTGGCGCCGACGGTGCCGGTCACGGCGCCGGGCTGACGGATCGAGCCGCCGGTGTCGGTGCCGATCGCCAGGGGCGCCATGCGCGCGGCCACGGCCGCGGCCGAGCCACCACCGGAGCCGCCCGGAATGCGGGCGGTGTCCCACGGGTTGCGGGTCGGACCGAACGCGGAGTACTCGGTGGACGAACCCATCGCGAACTCGTCGAGGTTGGTCTTGCCGAGGATCGGCATCCGGGCGGCCCGGATCCGCTCGGTGATCGTCGCGTCGTACGGCGGGACCCAGTTCTCCAGCATCTTCGACGCGGCCGTCGTGGGCATGCCCTTGGTGACGACGATGTCCTTGATCGCGATCGGGACGCCCGCGAGCGAACCGAGCGTCTCGCCCGCCGCGCGAGCGGCGTCGACTTCGCGCGCGGTCGCCAGGGCGCCTTCCGCATCAATGTGGAGGAACGCGTGGATCGTCGGCTCCAGCTCGTCGATCCGCGCGAGAAACGCGCGAGTGACGGCCTCGGCCGTCACCGTTCCGTCCTTGATGGACGCCGCGATTTCGGCGGCGGTCAGGCTCGTGATGTCGGTCATCGTTACTCTTCCTCCCCGAGAATGCGGGGAACCCGGAATCGGTCGGAGTCCGTGTCGGGCGCGCCCGCCAGCACGTCTTCACGACGCAGGCTCGGCACCGGTTCGTCGGCACGGTACACATTCGTCAGCGGCACCGCGTGAGAGGTCGGCGGGATGTCCTCGGCGGTGACCTCGCCGATGCGATTGACGGACTGGAGGATCACGTCAAGCTGGGACGCGAACCGGTCCAGTTCGTCGTCCGTCACGTCGAGGCGCGCCAGGTGCGCCAGATGTGCGACCTCGTCACGGGAGATTGCGCTCATCGGAATGGTCCTTAAAACGGTCTGCGGAATATTGGGACCGATTGAGTCTAAGGACTCCGTCGGCACCGTCACGCACGGGCATCACCTGCGTCAACAATGTGACGACGCCGTTTCGCGCGCGCGTCGGCGACGTCAACGGCGTGGCGGCCCCGCGCGGCCGTCAGCGGGTCTCGGCGGGTTCGGGGACGGCACGAACCGCGCGCATGACGGCGGGCGGGCGGTACCGGGCGAGCCAGGCCGCGAGTTCGGCGGCGGGCATCGGCTTGGCGTGGAACCAACCCTGAGCGAGATCGCAACCGAGGCTGAGCAGGTGCCGCCACGTGCGTTCGTCCTCGACGCCCTCGGCGACGACGCGCAGACCCAGCGCCCGCCCGAGGTCGATAATGGACCGTACAATGGCGACGGAGTCGGGGTCGCCGTTCATCGCCAGGACGAAGGACTTGTCGATCTTCACCTCGGACACCTGAAGTCGGCGCAGGTGCTGCATCGACGAGAAGCCGGTGCCGAAGTCGTCGAGACTCAGCCCGACACCGAGCGCCTCCAGCTTGGTCAGCGTCGCCACGACCCGGCGCGGGTCCGCCATCAGGGCGCTCTCGATGATCTCCAGTTGCAGCGCTTCCGGGGGAACGCCGTGGTGTTCGAGTCGGTCGGTGAGGTATTCGCAGAAGTCGGCAGCGTGCAGGTCGCGGACGCTGACGTTGACGGCGGCCCGCAGCCTGAGCCCGGAGGCGCGCCAGCGGGAGAGCTGGCCGACCGCCTCGTCGAGGACGCGGTACGTGAGGATTCGCATGACGGCGGAGTGCTCGGCGATGGCGATGAGTTCGCCCGGGTCGATGCGGCCCTGCGTCGGATGGTGGTAGCGCAGGAGCGCCTCCACTCCGACGACCTCTCCTGTGGACAGTTCGATCTGTGGTTGGTAGTACAACTCGACACCGGGGGGATCGGGCAGTTCTAGGGCCCGGCGCAGGTCGCCGAGCAGGCCGAGTCGTTCGACGGAGTGGTGATCGAACTCGGGGGCGTACACGGCCAGGCCGGAGTCGCGGCTCTTCGCCTCCGACATCGCGACGTCGGCGTGTTTGAACAGCGAATCGAAGTCACGGCCGTGCTCGGGATAGCAGGCGACGCCGATCGCGCCGGAGGCGTCCACACTGACCTCGTCGAGCCACACGGCGTCCGCGAGCGCGGCTTGGACGCGGACGGCCTGCCGTTTCGCGTCCTCCTCACCGGTGATCTCGGCGAGGAGGAAGGCGAACTCGTCGCCACCGATGCGGGCCGCGACGCGGCTCGAACCGTCGCAGGCGCGCTCGAATCTACGGCCGAGTTCCTGGAGCAGGCGGTCGCCGACGTCGTGCCCGAGGGCGCTGTTGACGGTGGCGAAGCGGTTCAGGTCGAGGACGAGCACGGCGAGTTTGGTTC
The DNA here is from genome assembly GCF_965137155.1 of Stackebrandtia soli. Classification (NCBI taxonomy): domain Bacteria; kingdom Bacillati; phylum Actinomycetota; class Actinomycetes; order Glycomycetales; family Glycomycetaceae; genus Stackebrandtia; species Stackebrandtia soli. Next base: position 34,837 of record NZ_CBCRZX010000008.1, on the reverse strand, counting down.
CGGCGTCGGCGCAGCGGTCGATGTTCTCGTTGACGACCTGTTGGAAGCCCTTGCGGTTGGGCAGCCCGGTCAGCATGTCCGTCATGGCGACGCGTTCGCGCTCAGTGGACAGTCGAGCCATCCGGTATACGGCGTAGATCGGCCCGGCCGACAGGAGCACGAGCACGGGGCTGAGGCTCGCCGCCATCGCCAGCAGGGGCGCGAACGCCAGCAGGGCGCCGTGCACGACCATCTCGTAGCGCAGCGATCGAACGCACAACCGCCACCACGAGACGTGGATGCGCAGCGCCCACGTCGTCGTGACGAGGATGTGGCTGACGACGAACCAGGCGAGCCCCGCGAGCAGGAGAGCGCCGACCGCCGACGCGGCGTCGTCGCGACCGCTGATGGTGGTCGGGGCGTCGAGCGCGATGAGGACGAGGTGGGCGGCGGTCAGGGCGAGTGCCCATTGTGCCGCGTTGAACGCCATTCGCCACGCGGTCGCGTGCAGGCCGGTGAAGATGAGCACCGCGACGACCGTCTGCACGATGAGCGCGGGCAGGAACCCCCACAACAGCAGCAACGCGATGACGAAGCTGAGCGAGATCATCGCCGCCTGGGAATATCGAGATCCCGGTGGTAGCACCGGTCGAACTTCGACGAGGACGGCGAGGACCGCCATCAGCCAGACCGCGACCGGAACGGCGGCCATCGTCGGTATCCACATTGGCGGACTGAGCGCGAGCGTGAGTGCCACGGCCACGACGGCCGCGGCCACGACGGCGGCCATATACCCGAAGAATGCACCACGTCGTCTAGTCGGCGCGGTATTGCGCAGCGAAGTCGCCGTCATCTAACCCTCCCACGTCGCCACCGGTGGAACCAATGGCGTTTCGGCTGGCTAGCCGTTTCCTCTTGAGAGTGACACAACTAGTCCTACCCTGGAACCCCCGTTTAAGGCAACGATCAGTATTCGGTGAAGTGACGGCAGGCGGCAACGTAGTGATTGACGTCTATGACCGAATGGAATCGGCAATCGCTTGCCCTCACATTGACGACCGAACACCAGGAGCATTATGTCGCCAATATCCGTTTACCGGGACCGCGACACAACAAAATAGCCGAACTTGGATGTACTTCTAGACAAAACCGCCTCGGTGCCGAGATCGACACCGAGGGCGATTGACCTTATAGGACAATAATCAAATCTAACGATTACTCTTCGTTGGATTCGGTATTGTTCTCCTCGGGAATTTCCGGGCCATTCTCGAGCAATTGCCCGAAAGCGGTCGAATCCAGAACCGGCACTCCGAGGGTCACGGCCTTGTCGTATTTGGAGCCCGGCGATTCCCCCACCACCACATAGGAAGTCTTCTTGGAGACGGAGCCGGAGACCTTTCCTCCGCGAGCGCGCACCGCGTCAGCGGCGCCGTCACGCGACCAGCCGTCCAGCGTACCGGTGATGACGACGGTGACGCCCGCGAGGTTCTGCTCGACGCCCTCCTCCCGCTCCTCGACCATCCGCAGACCCGCCGCCCGCCACTTCTCCACGATCGCGACGTGCCAGTCGACGGCGAACCACTGCGTGACGGCTGCGGCGATCGTCGGACCCACGCCGTCGACGGCCGCGAGCTCCTCCTCCGTCGCCGCACGAATCGCCTCGATGTCGCCGAACCGCTGGGCAAGGGCCCGCGCCGCGACCGGCCCGACATGCCTGATCGACAGGCCGTTGATGACCCGCCACAGTGGGCTCTCCTTGACCGCCTCCAGGTTCGCCAGCAGATCGGTCGCGTTCTTCTTCGGCTCGCCCTTGTCGTTGGCGAAGAACGACACGACCTTGTCCTCGCCCGTTCGAGCGTCCTTCTTCGGCAATCCCGTGTCCGGGTCCCGAACCACGACCTTGATCGGGATCAACTGCTCCAACGTCAGGTTGAACAGGTCACCCTCATCGGACAGCGGCGGCGTCGACGGGACCAACGGCTGAGTCAGCGCGGTCGCCGCCACGTAGCCCAGGCCGTCGATGTCCAAACAGGTACGACCGGCGAGATAGGCCAGGCGCTCACGCCGCTGCGCCGGACAACCGCGCGCGTTCGGGCACCGGAGATCGACGTCGCCCTCCGACATGTGCGCCAGCTCGGTACCGCACTCGGGGCAGTGCTCCGGCATGACGAACTCCCGCTCGTCGCCGTCGCGCACGTCCACCACCGGACCGAGGATCTCGGGAATGACGTCGCCCGCCTTCCGAATGATCACCCGGTCCCCGATCAGCACGCCCTTCGCCTTCACCTGGTCGGCGTTGTGCAGCGTCGCGAACTCGACCTCGGAACCGGCCACCCGCACCGGTTCAAGCACCGCGTACGGCGTCGCCCGGCCCGTCCGGCCGAGGCTGACCTTGATGTCCCGCAGGACCGTCGTGACCTCCTCCGGCGGGTACTTGTAGGCGATCGCCCAGCGCGGGGCGCGGTTCGTCGCGCCGAGCCGCCGCTGCACGCCGATGTCGTCGGTCTTGACGACGACCCCGTCGATCTCGTGCTCGATGTCGTGCCGATGCTTCGCGTAATGATCCACATAGGCACGAACCTCGTCGAGGGTGTCGACGACCTTCCAGTACTCGCTCGTCGGCAGGCCCCACGCGGCGAGCGCGGCGTAGCCCTCCGACTGGTGCGTCGGCTCGAACCCGCGTCGCGCGCCGATGCCGTAAACGGTCATGCTCAGCGGGCGCTTCGCCGTCTCCGCCGGGTCCTTCTGGCGCAGCGAGCCCGCCGCGAGGTTGCGCGGATTGGCGTACAGGGCCAGCAGCTTGTGCGGGCGCTTGCCCGCCTTGACGCGCTCGACGTTGTCGGCGGCCATCGCCTCGTTGGCCGCCATCCGTTCCGCGTTGACGGCCTCGAAGTTCTTCGTGGTCATGTAGACCTCGCCGCGCACCTCGACGAACTCCGGTACCGGGTAGTCCGTCCCCGTCAGCTGGTGCGGGATATCCGCGATGGTGAGGACGTTGGCGGTGATGTCCTCGCCGACCCGGCCGTCGCCACGGGTCGCCGCGCGAGTCAACACGCCGTTCTCATAGGTCAGGTTCACCGCGAGACCGTCGATCTTCAACTCGCACAGGTATCGCGCGCCGGGAACCTCGGTGGTGACCCGCTCGGCCCAGGCCGTCAGTTCCTCCTGAGAGAACGCGTTGTCGAGGCTCAGCAGGGGTTCGGCGTGCTCGACCGAGGCGAACAGGGACGACAGGTCACCGCCGACCAGTTGCGTCGGCGAATCCTGCGTCCGAAGGACCGGGAAGCTGTCCTCGATCGCCATCAGGCGACGCATCAACGCGTCGTACTCCGCGTCGGAGATGACCGGCGCGTCCTTCTGGTGATACAACTGCCGATGCTTGTCGACCTCTGCCGCGAGCCTTTCGTGCTCCGTGCGCGCGGCGTCGAATTCCGCGCCCTCACCGGCTTCAAGCTGTGAACTCATACCACGAACTTAGTCGGTGGGTGCGACGTTTCCGCCGCGTGACCGGCCGGTCGGGGCGCGCTCAGACCTCGTCCGTCATGCGTTTGGCGGCTTCTCGCGCGACCCTCATGACGTCGGCCGCACGCTGCGGCGACGCGCCCGCCAGACCACACGTCGGCGTCGCGACGACCTGGCGCAGCGACCCGGCATCGAAGCCGAGAGCGCGCCACAGGTCCGTGACCCGCGCCGCCGCCACCTTGTCGTCTGATGTGGACTCGCCGAGAGCGGGGACGACTCCGGCGTACAACCGCAGACCGGCCTCGATCGCCGCCCCGAACTCGTCCATCGCGGCCGTGTCGGCGATGTCGAACAGCGTCAGGTCCATGGATACGGCCGCGGCTCCCGCGCCGTGCAGCAGCCCAACGGGTACGTTCGGCGCGCAACAGTGGACGACGACGGGCACGCCGACCGCGTCCACGATCATGGCCAGGGTGTCCCGCGCGACGTCGGAGGCGACCGGCCGATAACGGGACAGCCCGCTCTCGGTCGGGACGGTGCCCGCGAGGACCGACGGCAGCGAGGGCTCGTCGAGCTGCAGCACGATCTCCGCTCGCGGCAACCGCGCCGACACGTCGGCGACGTGCGCCGCGATGCCTTCCGCCGCCGAGGCGGCCAGCTCTCGGACCGCGCCGAAGTCGCGCAGCATCGGACCGCCGATCGGGCGGTTCAACGACGTGGCGAGCGTCCACGGCCCCGCCACCGAAATCTTCAATGGACCGTCGTGATCGGACTCGTTCTCGGTGAGGACGTCGAGGTCCCGTTCGAGGAAGTCGGCGGCGACCCGCAGGTCCCGGCCCCGCCGCGACGTCAGCTGCCAGCGCGCCGCGTACAGCTCCACCGGCAGATCGACGAGCAGGGTCGCGGTCCGGCCGATCATGTCGGCGCCCGGACCACGCCCGGGCAGCTCCGGCAGGTGCGGGAAATCCGCGAAGGCGGCGAACACCTCCGCGATGGCCGCGCGCACGTCCGTGCCCGGCAGGGACCCGATCCCGGTGGCGACGCCGCCCGGCAGGTCAGGCATGGGTGGCCACCCGACTCGTGTCGCTGATCGTCGCGCTCGCGACCACGACGTCACCGTCGTCGTCCGGCAGGTACACGACCAGGGCCTGGCCCGTGGCGACGCCCTTGGCGGGGCGGTGCAGGGTGGCGGTCATCGTGTCCTCGTCCCAGGTCAACGTCGCGGGGATCGCCTCCCCGTGGGCGCGCAGCTGGACCTGACACTCCAGCGCGTCGACGTCACCGACGTCGCGCAGCCAGACCGGTCGTTCGCCGACGACGACGTCGACGTCGAGCGCCTCGCGCGGGCCGACCGTCACCGTGTTCGTGACGGGCGTGATCGACAGGACGTATCGGGGCTTGCCGTCGGCCGCCGGCCGTTCCAGGCCGAGGCCGTGCCGCTGTCCGACGGTGTACTGGTGGGCGCCTTCGTGGCTGCCGACGACATCACCGGTGCGGGAGTCGACGATGTCTCCGGTCTTGGTGCCGAGACGGGCGTTGAGGAACCCGCGGGTGTCCCCGTCGGCGATGAAGCAGATGTCGTGACTGTCGGGCTTGTCGGCGACGGCCAGGTCGCGGCGGGCTGCCTCCTCCCGGACCTCCGCCTTCGTCGCGTCCCCCAGCGGGAAGATCGCGCGGGACAGTTGACGTGGCGTCAGTACCGCGAGCACATAGGACTGATCCTTGCCGATGTCGACGGAGCGGCGCAGCACGCCGTCCGAGAGTCGGGCGTGGTGACCCGTGACGACGGCGTCGAAACCGAGGGCGATCGCGCGGTCGAGAACCGCCGCGAACTTGATCTTCTCGTTACAGCGCAGGCAGGGGTTCGGGGTGCGACCGGCCGCGTACTCGGCGACGAAGTCGTCGACGACGTCCTCCTTGAACCGTTCCGCCATGTCCCAGATGTAGAAGGGGATGCCGATGACGTCGGCCGCCCGCCTAGCGTCCCGGGAGTCCTCCAGGGTGCAGCAGCCGCGCGCGCCCGAACGGAACGTCTGCGGGTTCGACGACAACGCAAGGTGCACGCCGGTCACGTCATGCCCCGCCTCGACGGCTCTGGCGGCGGCCACCGCCGAGTCAACGCCACCGGACATGGCGGCCAATACTCGCAAAGTCACCGTGCAAGCCTAGAGGCTGCCCCGTTACCCAGCAACTCGGCTACGGCGGCCCCGTCGGGGCTAGTGATCGCGGCGCCTCCGCGGCTCGCCCGGTCCGCCCGTGCGGCCACGCGCCGCACGCGGCCAGGTGTTTCGGCGTGATGCCGGCCCGTCGCACAACCCAGGCGAGACGGCCCGGCGCTGTGATTTCGTCGAGCACGCCGGAACCTGGATCGCGCCGTCTCCCTCGTCACATTCTCTGTTGTGGATTCCGACCCGACGGTGTCAGGAGAGCCCGGCCGCGCGGGCCCGTTCGACGGCCTGTGGCAGCGCCGCCATGACGGCGTCCACGTCGGCCGCGGTCGAGGTGTGGCCGAGACTGAATCGCAGCGAGGAGCGGGCGATGGCGGGGCGTGTGCCCATCGCGAGAAGGACGTGGGACGGCTGCGCGACCCCCGCCGAGCAGGCCGAGCCAGTGGCGCACTCGACACCGGCGGCGTCGAGGAGCATCAGCAGCGCGTCACCCTCGCATCCGGGGAATGAGAAGTGGGCGTTGCCCGGCAGTCGATCGACCGAATGTCCGTTGTAGATGACGTCGGGAAAGGCGTGCCGGACCCTGGCGACGAGGTCGTCGCGCAGCCCGGCGAGCCGTTCGAACTCAGTGGCGGCGGTGTCGACGGCGAGAGTGACGGCCGCCGCGAAGGCCGCGGTCCCCGCCACGTCAAGGGTTCCCGACCGGATCTCCCGCTCCTGCCCGCCGCCGTGGGACAACGGAACGCAAGCGGCGTCGCGCCTCAACAGCAGCGCGCCCACGCCGACCGGGCCGCCGATCTTGTGCCCGGTCAGGGAGAGCGCCGTCAACGCGGTCGCGCCGAAGTCGACCGGGACGGAGCCGATGGCTTGGACGGCGTCGCTGTGCGCCGGCACTCCCCCGTCGGCGCAGCGGGCGGCGATCGCCGCGACCGGGTTTATCGTGCCGACCTCGTTGTTCGCCCACATCACCGACGCGACCGCGACCCGACCCTCGTGTCGCTCCAACGTGGAGGCCATGTCGGCCGCGGTGACGGCGCCGTGCTCGTCGACGGGCAGCCATTCGATTTCGGCACCCTCGTGGTCGCGGAGCCACGCGACGACGTCGAGAACGGCGTGGTGCTCGGTCGCCGTCGTCACGATCACGCGCCGGTCGGGGTCCGCGTCGCGCGCGCCCCAGAACAACCCCTTGAGCGCGAGATTGTCGGCCTCGGTCCCGCCGCCGGTGAAGACGACTTCGCTGGGGGCCGCGCCGAGCCGGTCGGCGATGCGCTCACGGGACTCCTCGACGAGTCGGCGGGCGGCCCGTCCCGAGGAGTGAAGAGAGGACGCGTTTCCCACGCGGGCGGCGGCTTCGGCGTACGCGGCGATCGCCTCCGGCAGCATCGGGGTGGTCGCGGCGTGATCGAGATACGTCATGAACGAGCACCTCGCGGGGTGGTGGTGGCGCGGTCGTGCGGTGGTTGAGACGACGAGAACACGTCGGCAAGCCTATATTGTCGCCCGTGTCGGCCGCCTTGGCGCGATGGCGGCCCATGGCTCCGACGCTCCCGTCTCGCCACCCGTCCGGCGCGCTGACCAGGGGTTGCACGATAGATGCCGACGGGCTGACCCGCAACGGGCCGCGAGCGCGCTGTCGGAGTTCCGCTAATTCACTGTTTTCATCCGTATTGACCTGCCTCGACGTCTTGCCGTACGCGTCAGTACCCGACAGGATGGACGTGACTGTCGTGTTTCCCCGTCCAGGTCGTGTTGGGGAGGTCGCTTCCGTGGCAGGGGTGGACTTCCCAGACTTGACCTGAGCCCCGCGCGATTCACCGTGCGCACCGCGACGGCCCGGCACCGACGATGCTCTGCGGTGGCGCGGGTGGCGGGTCACGTCGTCGGAGAGGTTGTCCGGTCGATCCGCGCGAGGCCGACGAGCGGGTGGCGGACGGCCGCCCGAATGCGAACCGTTCGATGTGCGCGGTGATACCCCGGTTCACCGCGACGTGAGCCTGGTGGAGCGTGAGCGTGAGATGACGGAGAACAAGAACGGAACGGCGGTCGAACCGGCCGTGACGGACCCGGTGGTGGCCGCGGCCCTGGCCCAGGGTCCGTTCCATGTGGCGTTGCGGGCGGCGATCGCGGCGCGCGGTCTCGGCCTCGATCGGCTGCGCCATCACCTGCGGGCACGGGATCTGAACGTGTCGACGACGAGTCTGAGTTATTGGCAGCACGGCAGGACGCAACCGGAACACCCCTCGTCGATCGAGGCGGTGACGGCGTTGGAGGAGATCCTGCGGCTCCCCCGGGGCAGCCTGCGGTCACTGCTCGGGCCGAAGCGCGCGCGCGGACCTCGCAGCCTGCGCGTCAAACAGCGACGGCCCGAGAACGTGCTCGGCGCGGGCCAGCCGCTACGGGAACTGTGCGATCAGCTGCCGTTGGCCCGCGAGCACCACCTCGACGTGGAGACACAGCAGGTCGTCGTGACGATCGACGGCGACGGGCGCGACGCGGAGCACGACGTGACGATGCTCGTGACGGCTCGGCGCGACGGAGTCGATCGATACATCGCGATGTTCCGTGGCGACCCCGGTTGCTCCATCGACGACGTCCGGGTCGTCGCTCGGCGCGACTGCGCCATCGGCCGGATCTCACGCCATCATCGGGAGCCGGTCTTGTTGGCGGAGATCATCTTCGGGACGGAGCTGGCGCAAGGCGAAAGCCATCTGTTCCGGTTCGGGGTGCGCGACGGGACGAGCAATCCCGCCAACTGCTTCGGTCAGGGCTTTCGATATCCGGTCGGGCACTACACGCTTCAGGTGCGGTTCGATCCGTCGTTCATTCCCTTGCGGGTCTTCGGTTTCGCGCAGAGTCGACTGGCGACGGTGCTGCACGAGACGGGTGACATCCAGCTCAACGACTGGCTGACGGCGCAACTGTTCCGCTCGAACGTCGACCCGGGCGCCTTGGGCATCGGCTGGGAGTGGCCAGGCTGAGCCGCTGACGCGGGACGTTCGAGGCCGACCGGAACGGTGGCCCCGCCGTCACGCGAACGGCCCGCCCTCAGATGCTCCACTGTTGACGTGGTCATCGAGGACGGGCCGAACGATCGAACTCTCAGGACGCGCGGCGGGTTCGCCGAAGCGCGCGCGGTCAGCCCTGGAAGCGCCGAACGAGGGCCCAGGCGCTGGGCAGCAGCGCCGCCGCGATCGCGACCTTGATCACGTCGGTGACGATGAACACCGCCGCGCCCTTCGTCATTCCGTCGACGACGCCCATGTCGGCGACCCACATCAGGTACGGCACGCCGAAGGCGTAGATGACGGCGGAGCCGGCCACCATGACACCGATGGTGCGACCGATCGTGCGGTCGCCACCGCGCTTGGCGAGTGCGCCGACGAGCCCGGCCGCGGCGATGTAACCGAGAATGTAACCGAAGCTGACGAGGCCGACGACGCCCGAGTTGCCCTCGGCGAACCACGGCATGCCGGCGACTCCGGCGATCAGGTACAACGTCATCGACGCGACGGCCCTGGCCGGGCCGAGAGCGGCCCCGAGCAGGAGAACGGTGAGCGTCGACAGGGCGAACGGAACGGGGGAGATCGCGGGGATCGGGATCACGACCTGCGCGGCGAGGCCGGTGAGGCCGGCTCCGGCCGCGACGAGGACGGCGTCGCGCGCGTAAGCGTTGACTTTGGTGGCGGGGATCAGGTCGGCGAGCACCCGGTTGGGGGCGATGCTCGCGGCGTGAAGGGTCATCGGTCAAGCCTCCAAATTGTTTTGGCGGAACCCTACAACTCAGGGTGCGCCGGTTACGCTACCGCAGCGGCGGGCGACGGCCTCGACAAGGGCCTCCGGCCGAGCGGAATTCCTTGCGCGCCAATCTTCCTCGCTCCCGGACACGACCGGCGGAAACGACCACAACACTATGGACCGGAGGGGGCGACGAACGCACAAAGAACCCGCCCGGCACTCCATGACGAAGTATCCGGGCGGGTCACGATGGAGCGACGCGTCAGCCGCGACGCTTCTTGATCTCTTCGCCCGCCTGTGGCAACACGTCGAACAGGTCACCGACGACGCCGAAATCGGCGATCTCGAAGATAGGCGCGCCGTCGTCCTTGTTGACGGCGACGATCGTCTTCGAAGTCTGCATGCCCGCCCGGTGCTGGATCGCGCCGGAGATGCCGGCCGCGACGTACAACTGCGGGGAGACGGTCACGCCGGTCTGACCGACCTGGAACTTGTGCGGGTACAGACCGCCGTCGGTGGCGGCACGGGACGCGCCGACCGCCGCACCGAGCAGATCGGCGAACTCCTCGATCACCGAGAACTGCTCGGCGGTGCCGACACCACGGCCGCCGGACACCACGATGGACGCCTCGGCGAGCTCGGGGCGATCACCCTTCGGCTCGGTGACGCGCTTGTTGACGGTGACCTGCTTGGCGGCGTCCGACACGGACACGGCGACGCTGACGCGCTCGGCCGTCGCGGGCGCCGGAGTCGGCGTCAACGAGTTCGGCTTGACCGTGACCAGCGGGATGCCCTTGGTCACCTTCGACGTGACGAGGGTTCCGCCCGCGAAGATCGTCTGCGTCGCGACGCCCTCGGCGTCGAGGCCGGTCACGTCCGCCAGCACGCCGTTGTCGAGGAGGACGGCGAGGCGACCCGCGATCTCCTTGCCTTCCTGCGTACCCGGCAGCAGCACGGCCGCGGGCGAGTGCTCCTTGACGAGCCCGGCCAGGACCTCCGCCTTCGGAGCGACGAGGTACCCGTCAAGGGCCTCGTCCTCGGCCAGGTAGATCTTGGACGCGCCGTACTCGGCCAGGTTGTCGGCGATGTCGCCGCCCGGTCCACCGAGGACGACCACCGACACCTCCCCCAGACCACGGGCGAGTGTCAGCATCTCGTACGTCAGTTTGTTCGCGGCCCAGGCTGCGACAAGAACTTCAGCCATTTTCTTCTCCAACCCTCGTTACACGAACTTCTCGGTGGCGAGGAAGCCGGCCAACGCCACGCCGCCTTCGCCTTCGTCGACGACCTTCTCTCCGGCCTCGCGAGGCGGACGCTGAGCGGCGGACAACACGGTGCTCGTCGCACCTGCTGCGCCGACCTCATCGGCCGCGATGCCGAGATCCGCGAGCGACAGTGTCGTGATCGGCTTGCGCTTGGCGGCCATGATCCCCTTGAGCGACGCGTACCGCGGCGTGTTCATCGAGTCCCACACCGACACGATCGCGGGCGTGGACGCGGTCAGTTCCTCGTAGCCGTCCTCCGTCTGCCGCTCCACATTGACGGTCGAGCCGTCCACGTTGAGCTTGCGGGCACCGGTGAGGGCCGGAATGCCGAGACGCGCCGAGATCATGTGCGGCATCGCACCGACCGCGGAGTCGGTGGACTCCGCTCCGGCGAGGACCAGGTCGTACTCGAGGGTGCCGAGAGCTGCGGCGAGCACTTTGGACGTACCGACGGCGCACGAACCGGCGATGGCGTCGTCGAGGACGTGCACGGCCTTGTCCGGCCCCATCGAGAGCGCCTTGCGGATCGACTCGGTGGCGTGGTCGGGACCGACGGTCAGCAACGTGACCTCGCCCCCCGACGCCTCGGCGAGCGTCAACGCGGCCTCGATGGCGTTCTCGTCGATTTCGCTGATGACATTGGATGCCGACGCACGGTCGACGCGATAATCGTCAGGGCGCAGGTTTCGTTCCAGACTGGAATCCGGCACCTGCTTGACGAGGACAACGATCTTCATCAGACCCCGTAACCTCCTACTTAATTGGCGTTCAGCGCCTATCTTCGCGTGTCGGCGCCGCAGCGTCGCGTCCGGGGGAATCGCGCGGTGAGCCCGGTGACGACGCCCGTGGCGCGTTGTCGCGAATCCTACCCTCTCAAGTTACCGCCGAGTAACACTCGCCGGGTCGACGGGTGCCCCCAACGATCATCACGGGGAAGCGTCCGAAACATGACGATATAAGGAAATTCGCGTCGCGACCGGTACGCGAAGCCCGCGAGCGGGCGATCCGGGAGGCGCCCCGACGACCGTCGACCCGCCCATCACCGCGCCGTCCCCGAACCACCGAATCACGACGCCACCGATCGTGCCAGCGAACGCTCAGCCGTCGACTTCTACTCTTAAGGTGTGGCTTCAGAACCCAGACAGGCGACCATCGCCTTCGTCGGAATCGACGGGGCGGGCAAGACCACCCAGGCGACGCGACTCGCCGCCTGGCTAGCCGACGCCGACATCAAGTCGACGTACCGACTCGCGGCGACGGGCCGCCGTGTCCTCTCCAACACCGCCCGACGACTCGGCAAACCGGACTCCATCGCGCTCTTCGGACCACGCCTGGCGCTCCGCGCCGAGACGATGTTGCGCCACGCCAACCTCTCCGTCATCCGGCAACCGACGGTGCTCATCGCCGATCGCTATCACATCTGCCAGTATGCCCGGACCCGCATGCTGTGCCCCGACCTGGAACCGTGGGTTCGGCACCGGATGCGCCGACTTCCCCGCCCCGACATCACCCTGTTCTTCGAGCTCCCACCCCAGCTCGCCCACGAGCGCGTCACCGCCCGCGGCATCGATCACGAGAGCGTTGACGCCCTCACCGCACTCGACGCCGCCTACCGCTCGCTGCCCGAAGCGGCCAACTACACCCACATCGACGCCGCCGGAGACGCCGACACCGTCGCCGAGGCCGTCCGCACACGCATCCGGTCCGGGCTCCCGGAGCTCTTCGATGACAGGCATGATTGACGGCATGGGACGCATCGTCATCGTCGCCGCCGTCATACACCTGGCGTTGCTCATCGCCGCCCTCGCCGACTGCCTCGGCGGGGACAAGTCTCCGCGCCGGTTGTCCCGGGGCATGTGGACCACGATCATCATCGTCGTGCCCGTCATCGGCGCCATCGCGTGGTTCACGACCGGTCGGCCGCGCCCCAACGGCACCTCCACCGGACGTGGACGCCCCGTGACCCCGCCCCGCGCTCCCGACGACGACCCCGACTTCCTGCGTGATCTCGAACGCAAGATCCGCGAGGACAAGGACAAGCCGAGCTAGCGGTCCGGCCCTCGACCCTCCATCGCCACCGAGAACGGCACGAACGCTCACCGTCCGTTGTGGCGGACCCGCCGGTAGGATCGCCGCACGTCTGCGACAATCGGCCGGGTCACCGTCGCTTTCGCCTCGGCCCAGGAGCCCGGGCCCATCGACACCACGGGAAGTGTGCGCGTGGCGTCGGCCCGGCGAGACCGGGCCACCGATCAGCGACGAAGGGACTGCCGTGACGGCGAAACGATCCATCCTCATGCTCAGCTGGGAGTACCCACCGGTACTCGTCGGCGGCCTCGGCCGTCACGTCCACGCCCTGGCCACCGCCCTCGCGGCGGCCGGCCACGACGTCACCGTCGCGACCCGTTACGGCCTCAATCCCGACGGAACACCCGCGGCGCTCGACGAGACCGTCGACGGAGTGCGGATCGTCCGGGCTCCGGAGGACCCGCCGCTGTTCGAGTTCGGATCGTCGACCCTCATGCAGTGGGCGATGGCCTTCAACCACGCGCTCACCCGCGCGGCGCTGTACGCGACCCGCACCCAGGACTTCGACGTCATCCACGCCCACGACTGGCTCGTGACGCACGCGGCCGTCACCCTGAAACACCACCTCGGGCTTCCCCTCGTGGCGACGATCCACTCGACGGAGGCCGGGCGGCACCGTGGTTGGCTCCCCGACGACACGTCCAAGGCGATCCACTCGATCGAATGGTGGCTGACCTACGAGGCCCGCCGGGTGCTCGCGTGCTCGGACCACATGAGGTGGGAGATCGACCAGCTCTTCGACCTTCCCGACAGCAAGACCACCATCGTCCCCAATGGAGTCGATGTGGACGCCTTCACGGTCGAACCGGAGGAGACCGCGCGGGTGCGCCACCGCTACGGAGACGGACCGCTCGTCGTGTTCGCGGGTCGACTCGTCTACGAGAAGGGTGTCCAGGACCTCATCGACGCGGTGCCGATCATCGCAGGTCGCCACCCCGGGCTGTCCATCGTCATCGCCGGTGAGGGACCCCACGAAGAGCAACTGCGCGACCAGGTGCGCCGCCGACGGCTCGACGAGTCTGTCATCTTCACGGGCTTCGTCAACGGACGCGATCTGCCACGGCTCCTCGCCGCCGCCGACTGCTTCGCCATGCCGAGCCGCTACGAACCCTTCGGGATGGTCGCTCTGGAGGCGATCGCGGCGGGCGCTCCCGTCGTCGCCGCGCACAGCGGCGGGCTCGCCGAGTTCATCATCGATCGTCAGACGGGGCTCACCCACATCCCCGGAGACCCGGACTCGCTGGCGATGGCGCTCGACACGATGCTGACCGACCCGGAACTCGCCGAGAACGTGCGCAGTTCCGCCGCCGACATGGTCCGCGAGCGATTCACGTGGGAACCGATCGCGGAGCGGACCCTCGCCGAGTACGACCGCGCGACCCGTGAGGAGCAGGAGCTCGAGGCGCGACTCGCCGCCGAGGAACTGCGGATCGTCATTCCCGACGGAAACCTGTTGGAACGCTCCGCCCGATGACATGACGAAGGGCCAGTGCCGTCGGCACTGGCCCTTCGTGGTGTCTGTGCGCCCCGCAGCGATGCGGGACGACGGATCTACTCGCCGCCGAACGCGCCGGCGTCGACCAGACGCTTCGTCGTGTCGGCCCAGGCCTGGTCCGGGAACGTCTCGGCGAACTGGTCCAGCTCGGCACGGATCTTCTCGCCGTGCCCCGCTTCGGCGAGGACCTTGATCTCCGTGTCGAACCGCTCCGAGTCGGTCGCGCAGTGAACGGTCTTGCCCGTCGTCAGGTTACGGATGTAGGCGTGCTTGCCGTTGTTCAACGGAATGAGGTACTTGAACTCACCGAGAACGCTCAGGCCGCCGCCTTGACCGGCTTGGCCGGCGCGGACGGATGCCCGCGCGGTTTTGGAGGTGTTACTTGCCATTGCCGGCACTCCTCATCAATGGATCGCTTGTGGATGTGCTGCCGCCGGTAATGGTCAAGTGAAACACCCGGTGGCACGTCATAACGGCCGGTACAGAGACCGGCCTCGAACAACGATACCCGATGCGTCTGGAGAGCCGCCGCTGGCGGCCGGGCTGCGGCGCGATCGGTCACTGACGTAATCTTCATCTCACGACAGGTGTTCGGTGACCGAGGGAATACCAACGTGATATGCCGGCGCCACGGCGTATCCAGGGTTTTCGTCATGTCAGTCCGCACCGGTCCACCACCCGGTCAACCGCGCCGGTCGCGCACCGACGTCGACGGGCGGCGACGGAGTTGTCGAAAATAATCACGACAAACCCCTAGCGCCACACCCGTTACCCACGCCATGATGGAGCACATAATCGCGCAACGTGGTGCGAGACCTGGCCCAAGATACGAATGCAATGCGTTGGGGGAAGGCGCATTACGCCGATATTGCCAGGAGGTTTGACGTGCCAACGCGTGGCGTTATATATGTGCACTCCAGCCCACCAGCAGTGTGTCCGCACGTCGAGTGGGCCATTGGTCGTGTCCTGGAGACCCCAGTCGATCTACATTGGACGGCACAGGCGGCGGCGCCGTCGAGCTGGCGTACCGACCACGTGTGGATGGCCGAGGCGGGCACCGGAGCCGAGCTCGCCAGCGCACTGCACCAGTGGCCGATGTTGCGATTCGAGATCACCGAGGACCCGAGCCCCGGCGTCGATGGAGAACGGATCATGTTCGTTCCAGGTCGCGGCATGTACCGCGCCGCCACAAGCGCCAACGGTGACCTGATGGTCGCCGAGGACCGCATCCGCGCGCTGGTGGCGACGACGACGGACGCGGAGGCCCTGCGCCACGGCCTGAGCAAGTTGCTCGGGGCGGAATGGGACAACGAGCTCGAGCCGTACCGGTTCGCCGGCGACGACAGCGGCCAACACTGGCTGTCGCAGGTGTCGTAGTTCCCGCGTGGAGCGGGGTGTGGATCGATCCACACCCCGCTCCACGCNACGACCATCCCCGTTTCGACCGCGCGCCCGAGACGCGGCACGACGACCGGCCCCCGACTCGCACCCCCCTCCGTCCAGTTTGACTGCGGGGCCGTTCCTCGTCCTTCCCGGATGGATGCGAGCCGCTGAGCGAACGCACGGCATACTTGAGGAGTACGTCCATACCGGCCAAAAGTGTCCATCATCGACTTTGGGTGCGAGGTCGGCTTGCGGAAAGGATGCATGATGGCCCACGTGCCCAAGGATCTTCCACTGTGGCCGGGGACCGCCGCTGAGGCCGAACGGCAGCAGCGCGAGGCCGAGGCCCAACGGCAGGCGCAACTCGCCGCGCGGAAGCGCGCCGCCGCCGAGGCCGCCGCGCGGAAGAAGGCCGAAGAACAGGCGAAACAGGCGGCCGCAGCGGAGGCAGCGGCCCCGGCGCCCGCTCCGGCTCCACCGGCGGAACGCCCCACCGCGAGCGCGTCGATCGCCCCTGCGGCCGCGCCGACGCCACCAGCGGCACCGGCGCCCACGGCCGCGCCTCCACCCGCCGCGGCACCGACGGCTCCGGCTCCGAGCAAGCCAGCGCCCTCGGCGAACATGCCGTTGTATCCGGAGCGCGTCGCTTACGCGCCTCAGGCGAGCGCCTCGCAGGTACCCGCGGCCCCGCCGTCGGCTCCGACCTTCAGCCTGCCACCGTCGACGGCCGCGATGCCCGGCACCGCCCCCGGCGAGTACCTCGTTCCGGCGACGCCCGCGAACGTGCCACCGCCGCCTCCCCCACCGCCGTCCGCCGGTCCGGGCTATCTCGTGCCGACTTCGCCCGGCCCGCTCGAGCCGGCGCCGCTTCCCGGCGACCCAGCGCAATCGCACGGCCAGCCGGACGGGCCTCCGCCGTCCGTCGGCCAACGCGTCGGGTACGGAGCGAAGAAGCTGTCGGGAAAGATGCTGTCGGCGACGGGTCGGATGATGCAACGCGCCGGCGACAAATGGCGGCATTCACCGCCACCGGTCGGCCGTCCGCCGCAGGATCCGAACGATCCTCAACAGGGGGACCCGGGTGCGGCGCAGTACCCGGGATATCCGGCCCCGCCAGCGGGGTACGGGGACCCTGGTCAGGCGCCCCCACCACATGATCCCGGCCGTGGGCCGTCCGGTTACGGCCAGCAGCCCGGTTACGGGCCGCCTCCCCCGCCGCCGGGCTACTGACGGTCCGACGTCACGCGATACGACGGCCGCGGAGCACCCCGCATTGGGGTGCTCCGCGGCCGTCGTTCGTCATTCGAGCGCCTAGAGGTTCTCCCGTTACCCAGCAGATCGGCTACGGCAGCGTCAGAACGCCATCGACCGCGTCGGCGAACCACCTGCATACGACACGGTATGCAGGAGCTTCTCCGCCTTGCCGAGTGACGCCCTGGCCCGTGCCTCACACGACCTGAGATAACGGGACGACCTCTAGTCGAAGATCGGGTCCTGCGTGCGGGTCCGCTTCAGCTCGAAGAAGCCCGGGGTGTTCGCCACGAGCAGCGTCCCGTCCCACAGACGGCCCGCGGCCTCGCCCTTCGGAGCGGGGGTCACGACGGGGCCGAAGAACGCGACCGGTTCGCCGTCGGCGCCGGTCACCGAGATGACCGGGGTACCGACGTCCTGGCCGACCAGGGTGATGCCCTCGGTGTGCGATCGACGGATCTCGTCGTCGTGCGCGTCGCTGGTGGCGGCGTCGGCCAGCGAAGTCGGCAGCCCGACCTCGGCGAGTGCCGCCTCATAGGTGGCCCGCTCGTGCGGTTCCTGACGATTGTGGAAACGAGTGCCGAGGGCCGTGTACAGAGGGCCCACGACCTCGTCGCCGTGAGCGGCGCGCGCGGCCGCGATGACGCGGACGGGCTGCCACCATGCGCCGCTGGTGATGCGCTCGGCGTAGAACTCGGGGAGCTCGTCGAGCTTCGGCTCGTTGAGCACCTGAAGACTCATGATGTTCCATTCGACCCGGATGTCGCGGATGCGTTCCACCTCGGTGATCCAGCGGGACGTCATCCACGCCCACGGGCAGATCGGATCGAACCAAAAACGGACGGTAGTGGTGTCTTGTGCCATGCGCCCAACATACGCATTCGAGCAGCGCCCGCCGATGCCACGTGACCGAAGGCATACCGAGCCCCTCGTCCGGACAAAACGGACGGTCCGGGTTTCGCACGGTCCGTTGCCGACCCGACGTCGGACCGGCCGGCGTTCAGCGGGAAGGCCAGGGACACTGGGCGACCGCGCGATCGGGGCGGCCAGCGGCCTGTCGCCGTTCGCGCAAGTCCCGTTGCGATACCGGCAATGGGGTGTGAGACTGGCGAGATGGACGACGAATCGATCGCGGCTCAGATCGCCGGTATCGGCGAACGACTGCGGGCCCTGCGAACGGAACGGAACGTGACGCTGCGGCAGTTGTCGGACTCGACGGGGGTGTCGTCGAGCACCTTGTCCCGTTTGGAGGCGGGCAAACGGCGGGCGAATCTGGACCTGATTCTGCCGATCGCGCGTGCCCTGAGCGTCCCACTCGACGAGTTGATCGGCCAACCGACGGGTGATCCGCGCGTCCGGCAGACGGCCCGGACGGTCTGCGGCAGAACGCTCATCCCCCTGTCCCAGGTGCCGGGGAATCGGCGGACGTACAAGATGATCATCCAACCGACCGAGGAGACTCCGCAGCAGCGCAGCCACGACGGTTACGAGTGGATGTACGTCCTTTCCGGGCGATTGCGCCTGCTGCTCGGGGACCGCGATATCCAGCTGACCACCGGTGAGGCCGCCGAGTTCGACACTCGCGTTCCACACTGGTTCGGTTGCGGCGGTTCCATGCCCGTCGAGTTGTTGACGATCTTCAGCGAGCAGGGCGAGCGTGTTCACATGAAGGCGAAGAACTGAGTGGGCCGTGACCGACACGGCCACGGCCCACACCACATTGTTCAGCCCTTGACGCTGCCCGCGAGCAGTCCGCGGACGAAGTAGCGTTGCAGGCAGAGGAACACGACGATCGGCACGATGATCGAAATGAACGCGCCGGCCGTGAGCAGTTCCCAGGCAGTGCCGTGGGTACCCACCATGTCGGCGAGTTTCGCGGTCAACGGCTTGGTCGTCGGGCCGGAGGCGAAGATCAACGCGACGAGCAGGTCGTTCCAGACCCACAGGAACTGGAAGATCGCCAACGACGCGAGCGCCGGGGTGATGAGCGGCAGCACGATCCGCCGGAAGATGGCGCCGTGGCTGGCGCCGTCGACCCGAGCGGATTCGATGATGGACCCTGGCAGCTCCGACATGAAGTTGTGCAGTAGGAACACCGCCAGTGGCAGACCGAAGGCGGTGTGCGCGAACCACACCTGGATGTACTGCCATTCGCCGGTCAGACCCCATTCGGGGAGCAGCGTGACACCGCCGACGCTGACGCCTTCGGAGAAGAAGCTCAGCATCGGCACGAGCGCCATCTGCAACGGGACGACCTGGAGCGCGAAGATCCCGACGAACACCCAGTCACGGCCCTTGAAGCTGATCCACGACAGGGCGTAGGCCGCGAGCGCGGCGAACGCGATCGGGAACAGCACCGACGGGATCGTGATGACGAGCGAGTTGACGAACGCGCTGGCCAGTCGCCCACTGGAGTTGGCTCCGTACAGGACCTCGTTGTAGTTGTCGACCGTGAACGACGGGTTGGTGAAGATCGTCCACCAACCGGTGTCGTCGATGTCCTCCTTCGGCCGCAACGAGGTGATGAGCAGACCGATCGTCGGCGTCGTCCACAGTAGTGCGATGACGAGGGCGACGACGCTGGCGGTACGGCTGGTGAGACGCTTGCGGGTTTTCGCGACGGCGGTCACCGGTTCGGTGTCGGTTTTCATGCGATCTCCCGGCGTTTACGGATGTTGTGCACCTGGTAGGCGATGATCGGGACGACGAGAAGGAACAGGACGACGGCGAGCGCGGCGCCCCGTCCGTCCTGGTCGCCGACGAACGCCTGGAAGTACATCTCGTTGGCGAGGACGCTCGTCTCGTTCTGGCCACCGGTCATGGTGCGGACGATGTCGAACAGCTTCAACGCCGCGATCGACATCGTCACGATGACGACGATGACCGCGGCCCGGATCGATGGAACGGTGATACGCCAGAACATCTGCCACGCGTTGACACCGTCGAGGCGTGCCGCCTCGATGATCTCGGCGGGGATGCCCTTGATCGCGGCGGACAGGACGACGGTCGCGAAACCGGCCTGGATCCACACCATCACGACGATCAGGAAGACGTTGTTCCACGGCGTCTCGGTCAGCCACGGCTGGGGGGTGAACCCGAGCCAGACCATGATCTGGTTCAGCAGACCGATCTGGTCGCCGACCTCCTTGTAGTCGTAGACGAAACGCCAGATGATCGACGCGCCGACGAAGGAGATGGCCATCGGCAGGAACACCAGTGTCTTGGCGAGCGCCTCGAAGCGGGTCTTGTCGATGAGGACGGCGTAGACGAGGCCGATCGCGGTGGCGAGCAGCGGCGTGAGTACGACCCAGACAACGGTGTTGCGGACGACGAGAAGTATCTCGGGATCAGTGAACACCCAGATGTAGTTGTCGAGGCCGACGAAGACCTCGGTGGTTTTATCGAAAAAGGACAGAATGGTGGTGCGGACGGCGGGAACGATGAGGCCGATGCCCAGCAATATCAGTGCCGGGATGAGAAAAACGGAGGCGGTGGCGCCACCGCGTTCGCGGTTGGGTGCGAGATTTGCCAGGGCGAGTAGCCCGAGCACGACCAACACGAACGCGATGAGGCCGACGCCGAGAACGCCGAGCTTCGGCAGCTCGTCCACAAAGTCGAAAGTCATGAATCCTCCGGGAACGACGGAGCCGCCTCGCGGTGAAGGCGGCCCCGTAGAGGTTGTCCCGATGACTCAGGTCCGGCGAACCGACGCGCTGGGCGACGGGACAACCTCTGGTTAAGCGGTTAGCTGTCCTGCCATGCCTTTTCGACGGCGCCGAGGGCGTCCTCCGAAGATTTCCCGTTGATCCAGTTCGTCATCTCCTTGAAGAAGGCACCGGAGCCGATGTCACCGGGCATCAGGTCGGAGGCGTCGAAGCGGAATTCGGCGTTCTCGTCGCCGAACAGTTCCACGACCATCTTCATGAGCGGGTCGGAGGCGTTGGCCGGGTCGGCTTCGGAGTGCGCCGAGGCCCACGGACCGGTCTTCATGCGAGCGTTGGCGAACAGGCCGGACGCCAGGTAGGTGCGGAAGGCGTCGACCTCGGGGGCGTCGCTGAACGCGGCCACGAACTCGCCGCCGCCGAGCAGCGGCTTCTCCTCGGCGGTGTTGCCCGGCAGGAAGAACGCGAAGACGTCGCCGTCGGGGCCGACCTTCACGTCCTCGCCCCACTGGGCGCCGTAGAAGGACGCCTGGCGGTGCATGGCGCACTCACCGTCGAGAATAGGCAGACCGGCCTCTTCGAAGGACGTCTGCGCGATCGACTTGACACTGCCGTGTCCGCCGTTGACGAAGTCGTCGTTCTTCAAGATCGAGCCGGCCTTGTCGAGCGCGGTCACGACGGCCTCGTCGTCGAAGGCGATGTCGTGGTTGACCCACTGGTCGTACACGTCGCCGCCGGACTCGCGCAGCATCATGTCCTCAAGCCAGTCCGTGGCGGGCCAGCCGGTGGCCGCGTCGGAACCGATGCCGGCGCACCATGGCTTGGTGCCGGCTTCGGCGATCTTCTCCGAGAGCGCCATCATGTCTTCCCAGGTCTCGGGAACCTCGTACTTGTTGTCCTTGAAGTACGAGGGCGAGTACCACACGAGGGACTTCAGGTTGCCGGACAACGGCGCGGCGTACAGGGTGTCGTCGATCGTGCCGTACTGGAGCCAGTCCTCGCTCCAACCGGCCGTGGCGGTTTCGGCGAGCTTGTCGGAAGCGGGCACAAGCTTGTCGGCGTAGTTCTGCATGAGACCGGGCTGCGGGAAGAAGGCGATGTCGGGCGCGTCCCCACCGTCGACGCGGACCTTGATCTGCGCCTCGAACTCATTGCTGCCGTCGTAGACGATCTCAAGGCCGGTGCACTCCTGGAACGGAGCCCAGGCCGCCTCGAAGGCGTCCGCCTCGGCGGCGGTGATCGGCGAGTAGATGGTGACGCTCTCGCCGTCCTTGTAGCTGCCGAACTGCTCGTAGTTGGCACAGTCCAGTTCGTCGTCGGAGAGCTTGTCCGACGCGTTGTTTTCGGGCGCGCCACATGAGGCGGCCACGAGGGCGAGCCCCAAACCGCCGACGGCAATGGTGGCGAGTCGCCGTCGTTTATTGGTGATCATGGATGTTAGGTCTCTCCTGTTCACACCGGGCCAGCATGGAGGACAGGCTCGGCTTGGGATGGTTGATACCTATCTCAGGCGGACTCAGCGCACGCTGAGAGCGCTCTCACAAGGTTGGTGCTCCACCTCATAATTGTCAATATCCCTTTACCAAATAGTTACAGCCGTGGAAACAGTCGATTCTTGACAAGCGCTGAACCGTCAACAAAGCTTCCCTGTGGCACACGCGAAACTCACGACTACTGACCATTAGTGATGGCACGATCACCGAGGTGACCCATGGGCGACATTCGATTCCCCGACGGCTTCTTCTGGGGCGCGGCCACCGCCGCGTACCAGATCGAGGGCGCCGCCGACACCGACGGACGTGGCCCGTCCATTTGGGACACCTTCTCCGCGACACCGGGTGCGACGGCCCACGGACACACCGGCCGGATCGCGTGTGACCACTACCATCGCTTCGGCGACGACATCACCCTGATGAAGAGCCTGGGACTCCAGCGGTACCGGTTCTCGATCTCGTGGCCACGCGTGCAGCCGGACGGCAGCGGCCCCGTCAACCCGGCGGGCCTGGCCTTCTACGACCGACTCGTCGACGGCCTGCTCGAAGCCGGCATCACGCCGATGGCGACCTTGTACCACTGGGATCTGCCCCAGGCCGTCCACAACTGCGGCGGCTGGCCGGCCCGCGACACCGCGTACCGCTTCGGTGAGTACGCCACGATCGTGGCCGACCGACTCGCCGACCGCGTCGCCGATTGGTCCACATTGAATGAGCCATGGTGCGCGGCGTTCCTCGGATACGCGGCGGGAATCCACGCGCCCGGCATGACGGACCCGGGGGCCTCCTTCGCGGCCGCCCACCACCTACTGCTCGGCCACGGGCTGGCCGTCGACTCGCTGCGCGCCGCCGGGGCGGAGTCGGTGTCCATCGTCCTCAACAACTCCGTCGTGCGCGGCGATCCGGAAGCGGTCAAACTCGTCGACGGGCTCGCGAACCGGGTGTTCACGGGCCCGCTGTTCGACGGCGCCTATCCCTCTGACGTCCTGGAGCACGCCGCACGCTTCACCGACCACTCGTTCATCCAGGACGGCGACCTCGACGTCATCTCGCGACCGATCGACCTGCTCGGGCTCAACTACTACAACCCCACCTGGGTACGCCGAAAGGCCGGGGCTCCAGGCTCCGCCGCGCACCCCGGCACCGAGGGCATCGACTTCTCCGCGCCCTCCGATCTGGACCGGACGGCCATGGGCTGGCCGATCGACGCGGGTGGACTGTCCGATCTGCTGCTCCAGGCCCACCGCGACTACGGGGTGCCGCTGGCCATCACCGAGAACGGCGCGGCCTTCGACGACAAGGCCGACGCCGACGGCTATGTGGACGACGTCGACCGCGTCGCCTTCCTCGACTCCCACCTTCGCGCCGTCGACGAGGCGATCACCAAGGGTGCCGACGTCCGCGGATACCTGGCGTGGTCCCTCATGGACAACTTCGAGTGGGCCGAGGGCTACACCAAGCGTTTCGGCATCGTCCGAGTCGACTACGACACCGGTCGCCGCATTCCAAAGGCGAGCGCCGAATGGTACGCGAACGTCATCAGACACCATGGACTGTCCACATGAGTCAGCGCCCCACGCTGGAGGAGGTCGCGGCGCGTTCAGGCGTGTCGCGGGCGACGGTCTCGCGCGTCGTCAACAACTCCCCCGGCGTGTCCGAGACCGCGCGCAGCGCCGTCCGCAAGGCCATCGCCGAACTCGGTTACGTGCCCAACCGGGCCGCGCGCAGCCTCGTCACACGACGGACCGACTCGATCGCGCTCGTCATCACGGAACGGCCCGACATCCGCTTCGGCGACGACCCGTTCTTCCACGACATCGTGCGCGGCGTGTCCGCCACATTGGAGTCGGCTGATCGACAGCTCGTTCTCATGATCACCCAGACCGCCGCGAGCAAGGAACGCGTACGTCGGTACGCGATGTCCGGGCACGTCGACGCGGTGATGGTGCTCGCCAGCCATGACGGCGGACGTCTCGCGGAAGCGTTGGCGGGCAATGGGATACCCGTCATCTCCGGTGGTCGGCACACCGCCGACTGCGATGTGCCCTATATCGACATCGACAATGTCGGGGGTTCGCGTGCGGCGGTGCGGCACCTCGCCACGCGCGGGCGCCAGCACATCGCCACCATCGCCGGCCCGACCGGACTGACGGCCGGATCGGACCGGCTCGCCGGATACCGCGCCGAGATCGCCTCCGCCCACCGGCAACCGATCGTCGAGTACGGCGACTTCTCCCGATCCAGCGGCGAAGCGGCGATGTACCGCCTGCTCAAGCGCTATCCGCACATCGACGCGGTGTTCGCGGCCTCCGACGCGATGGCTTTCGGCGCGATGACGGCCATAAGGGCCTCGGGGTTGCGCATCGGCACCGACATCGCGGTCGTCGGTTTCGACGACGTCGACAGCGCCCGGTACGCGGACCCGCCGTTGACGACGATCCGTCAGCCGGCCGTCGACCTCGGCCGGTCGATGGCACGCGCCGCGCTCGTGATGCTCTCGGGCAAGCCGTGCCCGGCGCCGCGACTGTTGACGACCCAGCTGATCGTTCGGGAATCGGGCTGAATCAGAAGATCGGTGAACGACGATCCTGCCCGAGGGTGACGCTTCATTAACGTTTTCATATCGCCTGCGTCCAGCTGTTGCGCCGTCCACGGTGTGCTGCCAGACTCTCGCCAATGGGAGTAGTGGAACACATTGAGGCGCTGCAACGCGAGGGAAACCTGCTCGCGGCGTCCGCTGATGAGGTAGGGATAAGAGCCCCGATACCTACCTGTCCCGGATGGACAATCCGGGATCTGTTGTGGCACACAGGAACTGTCCACCGGTGGGCCAAGACGATCGTCTCCGAAGCCCGCTCGTACGATCCGCCCGACAACGAAATCGCCAAGATCGCCGGCCCCATCTGCGACGAGGCTCTGCTCGTCGAGTGGTATCGGGAGAGTCTGCGCCAGCTCGTCAACGCCCTGCGCGACGCGCCAGACGACCTCTCGTGCTGGACATCGCTGCCGGGAGCGCCGCCCCTGGCGTTCTGGGCGCGACGGCAGGCCCACGAGACCGCGATCCATCGCGTCGACGCCGAAAGTGCCCGCGGCGACGAGATCTCACCGATCGGCGTCGGCTTCGCCGCCGATGGCATCGACGAACTGCTCAACGGCCTGCACTCACGTCCGAAAAGTCGTGTGCGCTCTCCCGTTCCACGGGTCCTGCGTCTGCACGCCACCGATGAGCTCGACGAACCCGGTGATTGGTTCCTGCACATCTCCGACGAGCCGTTGCGGGTGACCCGGTCCCACCACGCACCGAGCGATTGCACCCTGTCGGGGCCGGTGGAACTCCTCTATTTGGCTATGTGGAACCGCTGTCGCATTGACGATTTGAACGTCTCCGGCGACGGCAGCCTCATCAAACTATGGCAGGAAACCTCGCCGATCACATGGTCCTTACGGCCGAGATCAACAATCCATGAGTGTGAATACATCAGGCGGACGGACCACATTCTGACAAGGTGTTGACCGAGGGTGTCACGACGCCGGCCACGCTCAATACCATCGATGCCCTTCGATCGCTTGCCTCTCCGGGGCGCCGAGACCGCTCGGCNCNCCCCGTTCCACCCCCGCCGAAAGTCAACGACGCCACTGACGATCGTTCATTGCCCCGGTTGTGCGAGTGCTCTACTGTTCTGTGCGTGGAACAGCTGGAGCACGCGATCATGGAGTACGTCGAAGTCTTCATGGCCTCGCCTTGGATCTATCTCGTAGTTTTTGGAATCGCCTTCCTCGACGGGTTCTTCCCGGTCGTGCCCGGTGAAACCACGGTCATCGCGGCCGGCGCGTCAGCCGCCGCCATCGGTGTCCCGAACATCGGCATCGTCATCGCCGCCGCCGCGATCGGCGCGTTCTGCGGCGACCACGTCTCGTACGCCATCGGCCGATTCGCGTTCGGGCCGATCGCCAAACGGCTCAAACCCGGGACCAAGAAGAAGAAGGCGTTCGACTGGGCTCACGACGCCCTGATCAAACGCGGCGGAATCGTCCTCGTCGTCGCCCGATACATCCCCGGTGGTCGGACGGCCATCACGATCACGTGCGGCGCCGTCGGATACCCGATCCGCAAGTTCATGTTCTTCGACGCGATCGCGGCGATCTCGTGGGGCGTGTACTCCGGCCTCATCGGCTACTTCGCGGGCTGGGTCTTCCAAGGTCGCCCGCTGCTCGCCTTGGCGCTCGGCTTCGCCGTCGCCATGACGTGCGCCGGAGCCGTCGAACTGGTTCGATACATCCTGGAGCGGCGCGCCAAGGCCGCCGAGACGACCGAGAGCGAGAGCACCGCCGAGCCGGTCAACTCCGGAAAGCAATAGCCCAGAGAACCGAGGCGGTGGGTGTGGACGACGTCCCCCCACCGCCGTGTCACGTCCGGCCCCCTACCGTTCCAGCCCCTCCACCAGTCCGGCCTCGTACGCCACGATCGCGGCCTGCACCCGGTTCCGAACAGCCAGCCGTGCCAGGATCGCGCTGACATACGCCTTCACGGTTCCCTCGACGACGTGAATCCGCTTGGCGATCTCCGCGTTGGAGAGCCCCCCGCCCAACAAGGTCAACACCTCGCGTTCGCGCGCCGTCAACCCGCCGATCGCCTCCCTCGCCCGAGCGCTCCGCGTCATCCGCCCGCCCGACGCGCTCCGCGACAGATCGTCGATCACCCTCTTGGCGACCTGCGGCGACAGGAACGCGGCACCGGCCGCGACCGCGTGAACGCCCGATATGAGCTCCCTCGGGTCCCCCGACTTCAGCAGGAAGCCGCTCGCGCCGATCCCGAGCGCCCGCGCGATGTACTCGTCCTCGCCGAAGGTGGTCAGCATGATGACGCCGACGTCGGGATGGGCGTCGCGGATGCGTTCCGCCGCAGTCAATCCGTCGACACGTGGCATGCGGATGTCCAGCAGCACCATATCGGGGCGGTGGCGCTCGACGGCGGTGACCGCCTCGGCTCCGTCGGCGGCCTCCGCGACGACCTCGATCGTCGGGTCGCTGGCGAGGATCGCCCGTACCCCGGCGCGAATCATCGCCTCGTCGTCGGCCAGCACAATACGCACGGATTACCCTTCGTTAAGAGGTGACGATGTCCTTGGACCGCAGCACTCCGTCGACGAAACAAAATCGATACACATTGGACTGCTGCATGGTGGGTTCCATTTCGGAATCATAGTAAAGGCACTCGGCGTCGAGACCGGCCACGGCCTTCGGCGGCTTGACCCACGTCGGCGGGTCAATCGTCTCGAACATCGGCAGAGTGTCCTCGAGCTCCTCCCGCGTCGTCCCGATGGAGATCTCGGCGTACTCCGCACGCGTCATCGTCGAACCCATCGCCACGATGACACTCGTCGCCAAGGAGACCACGCCGAGGGTCACCATGAGGACCGTCGGGATCGCGAAGACGGTGATGAGCCGCTGGCGAGTGCGCCGACGCTCGGCGACATGCCGTTGCGCGGACTCGCTGAGCGGCTCCACGACGGCCACCGGCTGGGCGTCCGCGTCGTGCGGCAGGCGCGCGGTGACGACGAACCGGCCCCCGACCGCGACCGCCGTCAGGCCACCGCCGGCGAGCCGCACCCGCTCGGCGAGACCGACGAGACCCGTCCGATTGCCGATGCCGGAGCCGGTCGTGCCCGGGGCCAGATCATTGACGACCCGCACGACCGTGATGTCGTCGTCGTGTTCGACGGTCACCATCACAGCGACGCCGGGCGCGTGTTTCGCGGCGTTCGTCAACGCCTCCTGAACAACACGGTGGGCCGCCCGATCGGCCCGACGCGGCAGCGCACGACCCGCGTCGTGGGTCAGGGTGATGGTCATGCCCGACTCGCGGGCGCGGGTCACCAGATCGGCGAT
The DNA here is from genome assembly GCF_965137155.1 of Stackebrandtia soli. Lineage (NCBI taxonomy): Bacteria > Bacillati > Actinomycetota > Actinomycetes > Glycomycetales > Glycomycetaceae > Stackebrandtia > Stackebrandtia soli. The sequence continues at coordinate 6,967 of NZ_CBCRZX010000008.1, read as the reverse complement.
CGTCTCGTCCACAGGCGTGATGCTGGCGGCGTCCTCGCGCAGCAGCCCGATGATCTCGCGAAGACGCTCCGTCGCGATCGCCGCCGACTGACGCAGTTCCCCGGCGGCACCCTGCTGGGCCGAGGGCAGGGCCGGGTCGATCTCCAACGCGGCGGCGCGGAGCGCGATGAGGCTCAACTCGTGGCCGAGCGAATCGTGCATGTCCTCGGCGATGCGAGCCCGTTCGCGCAGCCGCGCCTGCGCGGCGACGGCCTGCTGCTCGCGTTCGAGTTGCTCGGCACGACGCCAGCCGCTCACGGACAGGCGGGCGTGCTGGTAGCGATATCGGCCGACGAGCCACGGGAAGATGATGAGGAACGTCAACGTCAGCACGAGTGACAGCCAGTCCATCAGCCGGAAACCGGTCAGCGGTCCCCCGATGAGGCAAACGACGCTGGCCACGCCGAGCTGCACCGTCACCGGCAGCGGCGAGTGATCGCGGCGCCCGACGAGGTAGCTGAGGAAGGTCAGGGAGATCAGCAGCACCTGGGGCGTCGAGGACGCTACGCGCATCCCCAGAACCGCCCACAGCGTCAGCACGACCACGAGCACGAACGCGCCGACGGGAACCGTGTAGCGCAGCCGCAGGACGGCGGCGATCGCCACGCTGAGCAGAGCCACGCCAAAGAGCCAATGCGAGCCGGAATCGAGCGCGAGCGCGAGGTTGACGGGACCGGCCAGGCACACCCACCAGACGATGTTGACCCACCAGCGAAACGGGGGAGCCGCCTCGGGCGCCCCGTCGGTGGCGTCCGATGGCGGAACGAGCCGGTCGATAAGCTTCACCGCGTCCACGGTACCGAGGCACTCGCGGTCGCTTCGACCGCGAGACATGGATCATCGTCACCCCCTCCGATCTTCGAAAGGCACCGATGTCACTCGACCTGTGGTGGGCGCGCCCCAGTGACGCGAAGGACGACCACCTGTCGTGGTTCACCGACGCCGAACGCACCCGCGCCGCCGCGTATCGCCACGACGTCGATCGGGGACGGTTCATCGTCGGTTGCGCCCTGAGCCGCCTCGTCGTCGCCGATGTCCTCGGTTGCACGCCGGCGGAAGTGCCGCTGACCCGCAAGTGCGGGACCTGCGAGCGGCCCCACGGCAAGCCGCGCGTCGTCGGCGATCCCGTCCACCTGTCCGTGTCGCATTCGGGTGACCACGTCGTCGTGGCGGTGACGCGGTCGGGTCCTGTCGGCGTGGACGTCGAGGAGGTGTCGGAGCGCGCGAAGCTGCCGGTGTCGATCGTTCTCGCCGCTTCGGAACGGGCCCTCCTGGAGCGGCTCTACGGTGCGGAGCGGACTGCGGCGTTCTACCGGTACTGGGTTCGCAAGGAGTCGGTCGTCAAGGCCACCGGGGACGGTCTGCGAGCTCCCCTGTCGGCGGTCATCGTGAGTGGCTCCGACGACCCGGCTCGGCTGGTCTCGATGCCGAACCACGACGCGTCGATCTTCGCGATGGCCGATGTGGACATTGATGTGGAGCACGCCGCAGCCGTGACGGTGATCGGCCCCGAGACGATCAGTCCGCGAACGTGGGACGCATCGACGTCGTTGCGAGACGGAAACATGGGGACGGCCCCGACATCCCTTGACAATCGATTCACACATGGACAATCCTGACATTCATGGTCGTCAATCGATGACCATGAATGAAAGGCCCTACCGGATGTCCTTCAAGAGACTCATCATGCGCGTGCTGGCGACCATGTCGGCCGCCGCCATGCTCACCCTCGGCGCTCCCGGTGTCTCCATCGCCGGCGACGTCGAGGCGAACGCCAAACTGACCCACGCCCAAGCGGCCAGCCGCCTCAGCGCCGCGGGCATCACCTGGTCGTCCAGCGGAGGCTGTTCCGACCGGAACAACCCCACGTGCACCTCCTTCACCCAGATCAACTCGGCGACGATCTCGGGCATCATCACCCTCAAGTCCGCCAGCGGTTGCGCCATCAACGTCACCGGTGGAACCGAGACCGGGCACGCCGACGGCACCTACAGCCACTGGAACGGTTACAAGCTCGACACGAGCCTGTCGACCTGCCTCCAGAACTACATCACGGGAACGTTCACCTCGATCGGCGGCAGCAAGTGGCAGTCCGGATCGGGAAACATCTATTACCTCGAAGGCAACCACTGGGACATCACTTACTACAACTGCGGCGGCTGCTGACCGCTCACCCGGCACCTCGCTTGGTGCGCGCCGGATCCGGAGCCGCATTGGATCAGTCCACACGATGGAAACCGATCCGCGAGTTCCGCTCCGCGCGTACCAGGCGGGAAACGAGCGGTGGCCCGATCTTCCGCGACACCGCCGGTATGCACCCCGACGCCTAAAGCGCGGGCCCGCGGTAGCCATGGGATGCAGGTCTGGGTTGACGGGGAGCTGTCGGACCAACCGGAGGACACGTTCGTCGATCCAACCGGAGCGATCGGAGCACGTTGAGTCCCATGGGCTCGCCATGGAGCACTCACCGGCTTGACCGCCGAGGTCCGCTCGGGCGGGGCTCACGGTGGGCGGCGTCTCGCGGCCGCCCGTAGAATCGGCCCAACAACTCAGGAAGGCGGACCGCAATGACAGTCCATGCTGGAGACGTGGTCGAGGACTTCACCCTGACTGACGACCAGGGCCAAGCCCGCAGCCTCACCGAGTTCCTCGCCGACGGCCCGGTGGTCCTGTTCTTCTACCCGGCCGCGATGACGAAGGGCTGCACCGCCCAGGCGTGTCACTTCCGCGACCTCGGCGCCGAGTTCGCGGCGCTGGGGGCGCAGCGCGTCGGCATCAGCCGCGACGACGTGGCCGCGCAGCGCCGCTTCGCGGAGGCTCACGGCTTCGACTACCCGCTGCTGTCCGACCCGGACGGCACAGTGGCCTCCAAACTGGACGTCCGCCGCGCCCTTCCGTTGGGACCGTTGCGCACCAAGAGGACGACTATCGTCATCGACACCGACCGCACCGTCCTCGGCATGATCCACAACGAAGTCTCGATGACGGCGCACGCGGACCGAGCCCTGGAGATCCTCCGCTCCCGCGCGAGCTGAGGCACGGATGGCCCCCACCTCGACCAAGGACATCGACGCGGATCGCTTCCATGTCGGGCGGAGAATCGCGGCGTGACGGTCGTCCCCGGACGTACGATCGCGTGTCCGCCCCATATACGGATCGTGTCATGATGGTCGCAGGCGACGCATGCCCGGATCGTCACGATCGGACATCCGATGTGACCTTTGGACGTTCGCACCACAGGTGTCTCCCATGCGTTGCCCGAACAGTCGAAGCCGGCGATGGAATGAGATTCAATGGGCCTGTTGGACAGCGCGTTCAAGCGGTACACGGCGGAGCAGGCGGTCAGTCTGGTCCAGGCGATACTCGACGCGAATCCCGACTCGACCGGAGATGAAGTCCTCCAAGCGCTCATCGAGTATCGATCCGAATGTGAACGTGAGGACGAGGCCGAACGAGCCGCCCTCACCGTCGAAGCCGAATGCAACCACTGCGGCCTCTCGATCATGAGGTCGGACGACGGTAGGTGGACGCACAGCCGAAACGGGGTCGCCGGTTGCAAGACCGCGGGTTTCAGGCAGGCGCCCGGCGGACGCCTCGAACGCGTCTGGCGCGCGATACCGCGAAACGAGCCACCTGAGACGACGTGACCGCGCCCCCACTGGCAGGCGGCCAGGATGGCACCACCGACGATGGCCGCCACCCTGATCGCCACCACCTTGCTCGTGAGGCCGTCCGATAGGACGTGGCGAGCCGCGGCGAACACCCGGTATTATGACGCCGCGAGGGGCGGTAGCTCAGCTGGTTAGAGCAGCGGACTCATAACCCGCCGGTCGTCGGTTCGAGCCCGACCCGCCCCACAACTTCCGAACTCCGAGAAGGCCCGCCCGCCAGGGGAAACCCTGACAGGCGGGCCTTCTCCCATGTGCAGCCAAGTGCGGCACGGTGCGACCACTGGCGACATTCCGGGATACCACTGAGGCCTTATGGTTCAGGAGTTCTGATCCTGATCCTTTTGCGACGGAGCTCCGCGCAGTCGGCCGCCGAGGAGTACGTCTCGCCTGAAAGCGGACCGATGTCGCCATTGGTGGACGCCATGGACGACACAGAGAACGACGTCGGCAGAATGCCGCCATCAGGCAGTAAGGTGCATCGTCCATTATGTCGGCCACCGACATCTCGGGTTACTTCATCGAAACGGATGGTGCGTACTCGCCGTCTGCTCGGACGGTCTGGACAGAATGGCCGGGCCGGGTTTGAGTCCAGTTTCTTGGCTGAACCGGGTAGCGCCATCGCCCGTCTCGCTCACCGCCTCACGGGCGACGGGCGACGGGCGACGGGCGACGGGCGACGGGCGACGGGCCGCCAGTGTCCTCAGCCAATCGTGACGACGCGCGCCCACGAAGGTGGGGCATCCGGAACATAGTCGAGGTTCATCTCGTCCACCGCACGGGAAGTGCGGGGGAAAAGCCCGACGACGGTACGACAGGGTGGTCGCGTGACCGGCCACGGCGTCTGCCCGTCCGTCAGTGCCACGACCACGTCCGGGCGCGGCCGGGAACGGATTGCGCGGGCGAAACCGGAACGCAGATCCGTCCCACCGCCACCGATCAGTTCGATGTTCTCGGCGCGACACAGTGGAACGGCGATGCCGGCCGCCGCGTCGCAGGAGATCACCGAGACCAGGTCACGTCGTCCGCCCACGGCTCGCGAGATCGCCGCCACTTCCAGGAGGGCACTGCCCAGTTCGGCGTCGCTCACCGACCCGGAAGTGTCGATCACCACACAGACCCGGGGTGGAGTACGAAGCAGGCTCGGCAACAGCACCCCGGGGACCCCGGCGGAGCGCCGAGAAGGCCGCCGGTAGCTGTGGTTCTCGCCCACTCCCGGTGTTCCCACCGCCGAACGGACCGCGGCCCCCAGCAGTCGCCGCCAGGGCTGCGGTTGTTGGAACGCCCGATGCGCCCAACGGCGCCAGCCTTCCGGCGCGTCCCCGGGCCGGCCTTTGATTCCCTCCGCGACCCGGAAACGGACCGCGTCCCGCTGCTGCCTGCTCAGGCCGTGCGCTCCGTCGGAGCCCAGCTCCCACGGCCGTTCGTGCCCATCTGCACCGCTGCCGCAGTCGAGCCATGCGAGTTCCGTGGCGAGCCCGGACAGCGATGTCGTCTGCAAGTACTCCTCCATCAGCAGCCCATTGGGCAGCCGCAACAGGGAAGGCTGCACCACCCCGGCCGGCACCGACAGACCGTCACCATAGATGTCGTCGTTGATTTCGAAATCGGCGGCGATGTTGCGACGCAGCCTTTCTCCCGGCCCGTGCTCCCCGTGCTCCACCGCATACCGCTCACCTCGACCGTGATGGTCACGGAGCAGGTGGGAAACCTCGTGAACCCAGACGCCCGCGAGTTGCTCCACCGGGGTTCGCGCCACGAAACCGGGCGACACGTAGCACCGCCAGTGCGTGTCGACCGCCATTGTGGGCACCGACCAGTCCTCGACCACGTGGAGCGCGAAGAGCGCGTCGGCCAGGTAGGGCCGGACCTTCACCGCGTGGAGTCGGGCCGTCAGCAACTTCGCCATGTCCAGCGGAGGTCCGGTCCGACTGTTCGACCCACCGGGCCCTGCCCGCCGCGGTCGGGTGGAACGCTGCGCCGTCGGTCGGGGCACTGGGGCCTTTCGATCTCCGCTCATCGGTGTGCCTCCGCCGCGCGCTCGGCCTCGACCCGTTCGACCGATTGATTCGCCTGCCGGGTGATGCCGACCAATCCGGTCAACCGTTCTATCGTTTCGGGGACCTCCCAGTCGTCGCGCCGCAAACGCGCCAAGCCCATGGCAGGAGCGGCCAACAGGTCCGGAGCACCGGTCTCCAAAGCTCGTGCCAGCACCTCCCATGCCGCCTCCCATCGCTCCCTTTCCGGCCGTGATCCGACCGCGATCACCATGGCCTCAAGCGCCGCTTGACGCAGATCGCCGCGCACGGGCAGTTCTGCGGACGCCGGATCGTCCAATAGCGACTCTGGATCCGGGAGATCCATCCGGTCGAGGTGAGCGAGGAGTTCAAGCCCCGGGCCGTCGCCCACGACACCTCGAATCAGCAGTGCCAGCACGTCCCTGGAGACCGCGGCGGCAGTCCCGAAGGCCAATAGGGTCATCGCGGCCTCCCAGCTGCGCGGCGATGGCCAGGCTCCCCCTCGCCGGGTCTCGCTACTCGGCAGCCGGTGGATCAGCTTCGGCCGGGCCGTCAAGAAGCCGCAGACCGCGCTGCGGGCGAACGCCACCGCCTCCGGTAGTCGCTCCGGCACCAGACGGGGCAGTTCGGCCCGGGGCCAGACCCCGCCCAAGCCCCGCACGACGACCTCTCGGTCGTGCACCCAATGGAGATGGACGAACCGGTTCGCCAACGGCGGACTCAGTTCCCATCCGTCCGCCGCCGAGGCGCGCGGATTGGCGGCGGCCACGATCCGCACATCTGGTGGGAGTCGCAGCGCACCGACCCGCCGTTCGAGCACGACCCGCAGCAGTGCCGCTTGGACGGCCGGAGTGGCGGTGGACAACTCGTCCAGAAAGAGCAGCCCGCGACCGGCCCGCACGAGGTCCACAGCCCACCGCGGTGGTGCCATCGGCACGCCGCGCTGCTCCGGATCGTCGCCCACTATGGGCAGACCGGAGAAGTCGGACGGTTCATGGACGCTGGCGATCACGGTCGTCAGCGGCAGGTCAAGGGAGTCGGCGAGTTGTGTCAGGACCGCGGTCTTACCGATGCCCGGCTCGCCCCAGAGCAACACGGGCAGGTCCGCTGCCACGGCGAGGGTGAGCGCTTCGAGCTGTTCATCGGAGCGCGTCTCGGTCGTGGTCGTCCGCAGCAGAGACAGGAGTTCGTCGGCTAGGGCCAATTGAGTGGGTGTTCCGGCCGTGCAGGCGGGGGCGGGGG
>NZ_CBCRZX010000007.1:120990-151358 GCF_965137155.1 Stackebrandtia soli | reverse complement strand
CCGTCACCCCGCCCCGGCGCCTCCTCCAACAGCCCCACCTTCGCCAAGGTGCGCAGGTGATAGCTCATCGCCGACGGTGAGAGGCCGATCAGCTCGGCTCCCTCGGTCGCGGTGAGGTCGTCGACTTCGCCGAGATGGTCGAGGATCGCCATCCGAGCCGGATGCGCCAGGGCACGCAGCAGCTCCGGGTCGGACAACTCGGTCGGATAGTCGGTGTCGCGGTCGGCACTCACGTGTCCAGCAAAACACGTCCGGTCTCATGAAGGCCCGGCGCGGGGCGGGTCACGTGTCGACTCGACGGCGCCGATCCCGTAGCGCCGTGGGAGATACGCGCCGAGCCCGAGTGCCACCGGACCCGGGTGGCCCCGTCCGTCCGACTCGCCTCACTCCGCGACCGCGCGGATCGCCATCTCCGTGGCGCGCAACGCGAGTAGCCGCACCGTGTCCACGTCAGCCGTCACCAGGCCGGACGCCGTCGCGATGAAGGCGTCCCCATCGGCGCGAGTGTGCGGCGGCACGATCGCGCGAGCCAGGCCGTCGTGCGCTCCCTGCGCCACCAGGAGACACCCCGTCTTGTCGATCGCCGCGTTGCTCGCGACGACTCCGATCGTCGTGTTTCCGAACAGCGCCCCGGTCGGCGTCGACNGCATCGCGTCGACGACGGCCGCCGAGCGGGTGCCGTCGACGTCGATCCACCCGAAGGCGTTGACCGCGACCAACGCCGTCACCACGAGCTCCCCGGAACGGACGGTCGCGGTACCGAGCCCGCCCGGCTCGGCCTCCCCAGAGGCCTTCCCCACCGTCGCCCCGGTGCCCGCTCCGACCTTCCCCGACACGATCGCGGGCGTGGCCGCCATCGCCGCGGCGTATCCCTCCTCCGCCCCCGGTCGGACCACACTGTCGCCGACCGCGAGGTCGTACAACGCCAGGGCCGGAACGATCGGGACGACACCACCGGGAGTGGGAACGCCCTGCCCGCGCTCGGCGCAGTACCGCATGACGCCGTCGGCGGCGGCCAACCCGAACGCGGAGCCACCGGTCAGCACGATCGCGTCGACACGGTCGACCGTCCGGTGCGGTTCCAGCAGCGCCAGTTCCCGGCTCGCGGGCGCGCCTCCGCGCACTTCCGCCGACGCGAGGACGGGCTCGTCGAAGACGACGACGGTGCACCCGGTCGCCGCCGTCGTGTTCGTCCAATGCCCCACTCGAAGCCCCAGGTCATTCATGGTCTTCCCCCCTTGATCGCCGCGTCGTGTCCCGTTCTTTGGGATATCCCGCGCATAATACGAGACAGGCGTTATTGTCGATCACGATGCGTTTCGTAGTAATTCTTCCCAGCCGCGGCGGGACCTGAACGACAGGCCGACTCCCCGCCGCGGTGTTGACGCGTTGGTCCGTTGTCTCCCCACAGGGATGGCGACGCGGGGAGTTCGAAGCATCCAAACCCGAATCGCGGGCTCTCCGGTCACTTCGAGAATTCGAGTTTCCATTGAAGGAGAGCCTTTTCCATGTCTACCACCACAAAGAAGAAGAACATGTCGACGTCCGCCGAGCAGGAGGCGCNCGACGAGGCCCGTCGCGCCCTGCTGGAGTCGATGGATCGTCGTCAGTGACGGCTGCCGGGCACGGCCGTCGAACCTCGACGGCCGTGCCACAGCGGTCGAGGCCATCTGCAAAGCTTGATCCTCGTGACCAAGCAGCCGACCGGATTCGTGATCGTCGACAAACCAGCGGGAATGACCTCTCATGACGTGGTCGCCCGCATGCGCCGCCTGGCCGGAACCCGCAAGGTGGGCCACGGTGGCACCCTGGACCCGATGGCGACGGGGGTGCTCGTCGTCGCGGTAGGTCAGATCACGCGGCTTCTGACCTTCGTCACGGGCTGCGACAAGTCCTACGAGGCCACCATTCGGTTGGGGCAGGCGACCATCACCGACGACGCGGAAGGCGACATCACCGCGACCGTCTCGACGGAGGGCGTCACCGACGACGCCATCAACACCACACTGTCCACGATGTCTGGACACGTCAAGCAGGTGCCCAGCGCCGTCAGCGCCGTCAAGATCGACGGAAAGCGCGCCTACAAACGGGTCCGTGACGGCGAGGACGTCGAGATTCCCGCGCGCGAGGTGACGATCAGTCGCCTCGAAGTCCGCGACATCCGTCGAGTGACGACGGACCCCGAACAGTTCGGAGCGATCGACGTCGACATCACCGTCGACTGCTCCACCGGCACCTACATTCGCGCGATCGCCCGCGACCTCGGAACCGCGCTCGGCGTCGGCGGGCACCTGACCCGGTTGCGACGCACCCGCGTCGGAGGTTTCACCATCGACGAGTCGAAGACTCTGGACGCGTTGGCCGAGGCCGAATCCCCGATCACCCACACCACGGTGGAGACCGTCACGCGCCTGATGCCGCGCCGCGACATCGAGGCGGCCGAGGCCACCACGCTCGGGCACGGGGGCCGAATCCCGCTCTCCGGTGTGGCCGGGCCGTACGCGGCCATCGACCCGAACGGCAGAGTCGTCGCCGTCGTCGTCGAACGTGACGGTCGCACGAAGTCGCTGGTCGTGCTGCCGGAATCGACCGCCTGAGTGGCGCGGCGAGACGCACGTCAATCCCCGCCGGATGCCGCGCTGGCGATCTCGGCAGTACGCAAGGATGTAGGAATGCAGCGTTGGCGTGGAATCGACGCGACCCCGGCCGACTGGGGTCGCTCCGTCATCACCATCGGAGTCTTCGATGGAGTACATCGTGGGCATCAGTCGATCATCGGTCGGGCGGTGCGCGCGGCGGGGGAGTTGTCCCTACCGAGCGTCGTCGTCACCTTCGATCCACACCCGGCCGCCGTGGTGCGGCCCGGCACACAGCCTTTGCTGTTGACGGAACTCGATCGTCGGGCCGATCTCGTCGCGGAACTCGGCGTGGACGGCTTCTGTGTTCTTCCTTTCACGAGAGAGTTCTCTCAGTTGTCCCCGGAGTCGTTCGTGCGGGACCTGCTCGTCGGGCGCCTGCACGCGGCGAAGGTGGTCGTGGGCGAGAACTTCCGCTTCGGGCACAGGGCCGCGGGCGACGTGGACATGTTGGCGCAGTTGGGGAAGACCTTCGGATTCGAGGTGGAGACGGTCGGTCTCGCCGGATCGGAGTCCACCGTGTTCAGTTCGACGTACGTGCGCGCCCGCGTCGACGCCGGTGACGTCGCGGCCGCCGCCGAGGCGCTGGGGAGACCTCACCGGGTCACCGGCGTCGTCGTCCCGGGAGCCGCGCGCGGCGGAAGCCAACTCGGTTTCCCCACCGCGAACCTGCGCCATGACCCGAATCTCGCGATCCCAGCGGACGGCGTGTACGCGGGCTGGTTCGTCCGGCACGACCTTGTGACCGGCGTCGACGAGAAACCCCGTCCGACGGCGATCAGCGTCGGCACGAACCCCACCTTCGCGGGCGAGCACCGCACCGTCGAGGCGCACATCCTCGACTTCGACGGGGACCTGTACGGCGACACGGTGAGCGTCGACTTCACCCGGTACATTCGTCCACAGCAGACGTTCGATGCGATTCCGCCGCTCATCGCGCAGATCGCCGCCGACGTCGACCGCACCCGCGAAATATTGGGGTGCTGAACCTTTCCCCGTCGGATAACGTGGCCTCGTCGGACCGTTCGTGATCGACGCCGTCGCGCACAACGCACGGCGAGCGACTCCGGGGCCGTCTGTTAACGTGGGGGTGTTCTCCGCGCGTTTACGCGCGGTTCGGTGTGCCTGCCCGACGCCGTGGGCTCATCACACATTCCGATTCACAACATCTAAGGGAGATCATGGCGCTCGACAATGCCACGAAGGCGGCCATCATCGCGGATTACGCGACCGCCGAGGGCGACACCGGTTCCGCCGAGGTTCAGATCGCGCTTCTGACGCGCCGCATCAGCGACCTGACGGAGCACTTCAAGAGCCACAAGCACGACCACCACAGCCGCCGCGGCCTCCTGCTGCTGGTCGGCCGTCGTCGTCGACTGCTGAAGTACCTGCAGAACGAGGACATCGAGCGTTACCGCTCGATCATCAAGCGCCTGGGTATTCGCAGGTAGAACCTTCGAGGGAGCGACACGAGGTCGCTCCCTCGAATCATACGGTCGCCCGGTGATCACGCCGGGTACCGTGCAAGAAGCTGAGGCACGTCAAGCCGTCTTGACGTTCCGGTCCTCGGTAGTGGTGTCCGGGCGAGACCGCCCGAGCACTTCGATCGAAGACCGGCCGTAAGACAGCTCTGAAGACGAATGGCGTGCCATGACAGAAGGAGCTGTAGACACACATGTCCACAGAGACAACATCCCACTCCCCGTCGGTCGCGGAACTCGGCGAGAACACCGCCACCGCGGTGATCGACAACGGTGAGTTCGGCAAGCGCGAGCTTGTCTTCTCGACCGGGCGCCTCGCGCGCCAGGCCGGCGGAAGCGTACTCGTCCAACTCGGCGACACCGTCGTGCTGTCGACGACGACCGCGGGCCGCCACCCGAAGGAGCACTTCGACTTCTTCCCGCTGACGGTCGAGGTCGAAGAGCGCATGTACGCGGCGGGCCGCATTCCCGGCTCGTTCTTCCGCCGTGAGGGTCGTCCCAGCGAGGACGCCATTCTCACCTGCCGTCTCATCGACCGCGGCCTGCGTCCGAGCTTCATCAAGGGGCTGCGCAACGAGGTCCAGGTCGTCGAGACCGTTCTCGCCCTTGACGAGACGCACCCGTACGACGTCGTCGCGATGAACGGCGCCTCGGCGTCGACGCGCCTGTCCGGCCTGCCGTGCGCGGGCCCGCTCGGATCGACGCGCATCGCGAACATCCGTGGCAACTGGGTCGCCTTCCCGACCCTGGAGCAACTCGAAGAGGCGACCTTCGACATGGTCGTCACCGGCCGCGTCACCGACGCCGGCGAGATCGCGATCATGATGGTCGAGGCCGAGGCCACCGACAAGACGATCGAGCTCATCGCGGGCGGTGCCACCGCCCCGACCGAGACCGTCGTCGCCGAGGGCCTCGAAGCCGCCAAGCCGATCATCAAGATCCTGTGCGACGCGCAGAACGAGCTGGCGGCCGTCGCGGCCAAGCCCGCCGTCGAGTTCCCCCTGTTCCCCGAGTACGCCGACGACGCCTTCGCGGCCGTCGAGGCCGCGATCGGTGGCGACCTCGCCGCCGCGCTGACCATCGGTGACAAGCAGGAGCGCGAGGCCGAGCTCGATCGAGTGAAGGCCGTCGCCGTCGAGAAGACCGCCGAAAGCTTCGAGGGTCGCGAAGGCGAGATCTCGGCGTCGGTGCGGTCGTTGACGAAGAAGCTCGTCCGTCAGCGGGTCCTCCGTGACGGCGTGCGCATCGACGGTCGTGGCACCCGCGACATCCGGCCGCTGTCGGCCGAGGTCCGGGTTCTGCCGCGCGTCCACGGCTCGGCCCTGTTCGAGCGTGGCGAGACGCAGATCCTCGGCGTCACGACGCTGAACATGCTCCGCATGGAGCAGGCCATCGACACGCTTTCCCCCGTGTCGAAGAAGCGCTACATGCACAACTACAACTTCCCGCCGTACTCCACCGGTGAGACCGGCCGCGTCGGTTCGCCGAAGCGTCGCGAGATCGGCCACGGCGCGCTCGCGGAGCGGGCCCTCGTGCCGGTGCTGCCTGGTCGCGAGGAGTTCCCGTACGCGATCCGTCAGGTGTCGGAAGCGCTGGGCTCCAACGGTTCGACGTCCATGGGCTCCGTGTGCGCCTCGACGATGAGCCTCATGTCGGCGGGTGTCCCGTTGAAGGCGGCCGTCGCCGGTATCGCCATGGGCCTCATCTCCGACGAGGTCGACGGTAAGACCGAGTACGTGACGCTGACCGACATCCTCGGAGCCGAGGACGCGTTCGGCGACATGGACTTCAAGGTCGCCGGAACGCGTGACTTCGTGACGGCCCTGCAGTTGGACACGAAGCTCGACGGCATTCCGTCGGACGTGCTCGTGGGCGCTCTCGGCCAGGCGAACGAGGCGCGGCACGCGATCCTCGACGTCATGGGCGAGGCGATCGCCGAGACCGGTCAGATGGCCGACTCCGCGCCGCGCGTGACGACGGTGAAGGTGCCGGTCGACAAGATCGGCATGGTCATCGGCCCGAAGGGCCAGACGATCAACTCGATCACCGAGGAGACCGGCGCCGACATCTCCATCGAGGACGACGGCACGATCTACATCGGTGCGACGACGGGCCCGGCCGCCGAGGCCGCCGTCGCCATGATCAACGGCATCGCCAACCCGACGCTGCCGAACGTCGGTGACCGCTTCCTCGGGACCGTCGTCAAGACGGCCGCGTTCGGCGCGTTCATCTCGCTGGTGCCCGGCCGGGACGGTCTGCTGCACATCTCCAAGATCGGTGATGGCAAGCGTATCGACAAGGTCGAGGACTTCCTCAACGTCGGCGACAAGATCGAAGTCGAGATCGCCGATGTGGACGGTCGCGGCAAGATCTACCTCGACAAGGTCTACCCCGAAGGCCAGGAGCCGCCGAAGCGTCCCAGTGGAGGCGACCGTGAACGCGGTGAACGCGGTGACCGTGGTGGTCGCGGCGGCGAGCGCGGTGGCCGTGGTGGCGACCGTGGTGGTCGCGGTGGCGAGCGCGGTGGCCGTGGCGAGCGTGCGGCCGAGGCCGCTCCCGCCGTCGACGACGCCGATGCCGGAGACTCCGACAGTGGTGACGACGACGACAAGAAGCCCCGCCGACGTGAGCGCCGCCAGCACCGGTAGAAACACCAGGTATGAAACCGTCTTCACACGGGCTTACCTACACACTTGCTGATGACCCGCTGGGCGGCACGGTACGACGTACCGTGTTGCCCAGCGGGCTTCGTGTTCTCACGGAGTCGATCCCCGCGATGCGCAGCGCGACGGTCGGGGTGTGGGTCGGCGTCGGATCCCGCGATGAGGTTCCCGAGCTGTCGGGCGCCTCGCATTTCCTGGAACATCTGCTGTTCAAGGGGACCCGGCGTCGAAGCGCCCTCGACATCTCAGCTCAGATCGAGGCGGTCGGCGGTGAGACCAACGCGTACACCGCCAAGGAGTTCACCTGTTATTACGCGCGGGTGCTGGACTCGAACGTGTCGTTGGCGATCGACGTCCTCGGTGACGTGCTGTGCGATTCGCTCATCACCGAGTCCGACGTGGAGACCGAGCGTGGCGTGATCCTGGAAGAGATCGCGATGCAGCGCGACGAGCCCGGTGACGAGGTGCATGACCTGTTCGCCGCGGCCGTGTACGGCACGCATCCGTTGGGCCGCGACATCGCGGGTACACCGGAGACCGTCGCGCGGCTCGATCGCGACGAGATCTTCCGCTTCTACAAGTCCCGCTACACGGCGCCGACGATGGTCGTCGCGGCCGCCGGGAACGTCAACCACGACCAGGTGGTGGCGTTGGTGGCCGAGGCCTTCGCGCCGTTGCTGACGGGTCTGGCCGATCCGTTGCCGCTGCGAGCCCCGGCCGCGTGGTCTGGTTCGCTTCCGGACCGGCGTCTGCTCGTGGCGACGCGCGACACCGAACAGGCGCACATCGTTTTGGGCGGTGAGGGTCTGGCGCGTCGTGATGAACGGCGGTTCGCCTTCGAGGTCCTGTGCAACGTGCTGGGCGGCGGCATGTCGAGCCGTCTGTTCCACCGGATCCGGGAGGATTCGGGTCTGGCCTATTCGGTCTACTCCTACACGGCCGAGTTCAGCGAGTCCGGCCTGTTCGGTGTGTACGCCGGTTGCGCGCCCGAGAACGTCCATCGTGTCCTGGATTTGACCCGCGGCGTGTTGGCGGAGGTCGCCGCCGACGGCATCGACGACGAGGAGTTGGGGCGCGGCAAGGGGATGGCGAAGGGTTCGATCGTGCTCGGCATGGAGGACACGGGTTCCCGAATGGGCCGTCTCGGTCGCGGCGAGTTGCTGTTCGGCGATCAGCTCAGTGTCGATGATGTACTGTCGCGCGTGGACTCGGTGACTCGGGAGGAGGTGGCCGCCCTGGCCGCCGAGGTACTGGGTCATCCGCGCTGTCTGGCGGTGGCGGGGCCGTTCGACGAGTCCGACTTCGCCGACGTCGTATCCTGACGACATGCTTGACGAGGAGACCGTGATGGCCGAGAACGCCGAGACGCAGCCGCTGCGCGTGGGGGTGCTCGGAGCGCGGGGCCGGATGGGCACCGAGGTGTGCCGGGCTGTGAACACCGCCGAGGACATGGAGCTGGTGGCGATGGTCGACGCCGGTGACTGGCTCTTCAACGTGTCCGACGCGGGGGCCGAGGTCGTCATCGACTTCACCCGTCCGGACGTCGTCATGGACAATCTACAGTGGTGTATCGATCAGGGGATCCACGCCGTCGTCGGCACATCCGGATTCACACCGGATCGCATCGAGACCTTGAAGGGCTGGCTGGAGGCGAAACCGGGGCTCGGGGTCGTCATCGCTCCGAACTTCGGCATCGGCGCCGTGTTGATGATGCGTTTCGCTCGTGAGGCCGCGAAGTACTTCGAGTCGGCGGAGATCGTCGAACTCCATCACCCGGCGAAGGTGGACGCCCCGAGCGGCACCGCGACGCGGACGGCCGAGCTGATCGCCCGCGCCCGTGCCGACGCGGGCCTCGGCCCCCAACCGGACGCGACGGAGCAGTCGATCGACGGCGCGCGCGGTGCCGACGTGGCGGGCGTCCGGGTGCACGCTGTTCGCGCGTCCGGGTTGATGGCGCACCAAGAGGTCCTGTTCGGAGGCTCCGGTGAGACTCTGACGATTCGCCATGACTCGCATGATCGCGCGTCGTTCATGCCGGGCGTGCTGCTCGCGGCGCGTGCCGTGCGGGAACGCCAGGGTCTGACCTTCGGCCTGGAGGACCTGCTCGACTAGGGCGCGTCCGGCATCCCGCGCGGCGGGAGACGGGAGTCCCGCCCTTGAGCACCTCGTCCGCGACGTGGACAACCCCCCGGATGCCGTGATGGACCCGGGGGGTGTCCACGTTGACCGAAGGTCACGCGGCGCGTCGTCGCGAGACGCTGTCTAGCTCGCCTGCGGGGGAGCGGTCATGGCGTTGGTGCCGCCCTCATAGGCTTCGATGTACTCCCGGTATGTGGGGCGGCCCAACAGTTTGTACTGCATGGTGTGGACCGCCGTGACCACTTCGGGGATGTCGGCCGGGTGCTGTTCGGGCAGGTTGAAGAACGCCCCGGCGGCCCGTGCGGTCAGCAGCCAACAGATCGCTTCATCATGGGTGAAGCCGGCGATGCGGATGTTGCGATAGTCGAGGCGTTCTCCGGCGGTCCAGTCGCATTGACGATCGGTCAGCGGGTATTCCTTGTCGGTTTCGTCGGCCGCGGCGGCGTCGGGGAGGGCCGTGGCGGCCAGTGCGGCCACCGATCCGAGCGCCGCCGTCTGGAGGAGCCTCCGCCTGTTGTTGTCAGTCATGTATTCAACCGTTTCAATGGACAATGTGGGCCCGGCGATGATATCCGCGATCCTCTGTCGACGGTGTCGCTCGTTCGGTCGGAGCGTTGCGGCCGGACGTCGGATGGCGCGGTGTCGATCGTCCTCGTCCGGCGCGGTGGTTTCTTGCGTGTCCGGGAGTGTCGCCGGATCGAATCATCGTGGCTGTCAGTGGTCGAAACCAATCCGCAATGTTAAGTATCTAGATGTGTGCGGCTGGGGCGGGTAGACATGACACATGTTCGCGTCGACTGCTCGGCCGCTCCGCCGGATCGCGGCCCTCGTGCTGTTCCCGGTGTTGGCGTTGGTTCTGACCGGCTGCCTCAGAATGGGCGTGACCGTCGAGATCAGCGCCGACGACACCGTCACCGGCTCGTACACGGTCACCTACCCCGAGGAGGCCATGGAGGACGGTGATCCGACCGAGGGCTTCTCCGAGGGCTCCGAGGACGGGTCGATCACGTTGGAGCGCTACGAGGAGGACGTCGACGGCACCCCGTACCTCGGGGTTCGGTACCTCTTCGACGACGCCAGCTTCGAGGACTTCGCCGAACTCATCAACCGCAACGTCGACGAGGACGACGCGGTCGCCCTCACTCGCGACGGCGACGACATCAACTTCAAGGTCACCATTCCCGAGGGCCTCGGGGACGACTCCGGCTCGTCGCCCGAGTCCGAAGAACTGCTGGCCAACGGGCACATCGGCATCTCCCTGGTCTTCCCCGGCGAGATCGTCGAGACCAACGGCACCCTCGGCGACGACCCGCGCAGCGTCTCCTGGGACATGCCCCTGGCCGAGGCGACCGACGCCTACGCCATCGCCTCGGCGGTCCCGACCGGCGACGCTTCCGACCCCGCACCGGACCCGACCGGCACCGCGACGGAGGACACCACCGATGCCGCTTCGCCCACCGACGTCGCGCCCGCGTCGTCCAACTCGGGCACTCTCGTGTGGATCATCATCGGCGCGACCCTGGTCGCGGCGGCCGTGGTCTTCCTGCTCCTCAAGCCGCGCAAGAAGGCCGATCAGGACGCCGACGACGCACCCGACGAACACGACGCCTCACCCGACGACGAAGCCCCGTCCGAGGACCCGGCGCCCGTCGAGACCCCGACCGCTCCACTTCCGACGGTCGAAACACTCGACGACGAGACACCCGACCCACCAACCGATCGGTAACCCACGCGGGCATCCATCGGTCGCCAACCCGGATATGGTGTACGCCATGCCCCCCAAACTCACACCACTCGCGCGCGCCGGACGCGCGATCGTGGCGCTCGGCGTGACACTGCTCGTCCTCACCGGTTGCATGAGGGTCGACATGAACGTCACCATCAACGCGGACGACACGATCACCGGCCATTACGTCATCGCGCTCACCGAGGAGGTCATGAACGACCTCGCGGAATTCGGCGACTCGGCCGATCCCTTCGCGAAACTCGAAGAGCCCTTCCCCGGCGACACCGTCGTCGATGAGTACCGCGAAGAGGTCGACGGAGAGGTATACGTCGGCAAGAAACTGAGCTTCGAGAACATCTCCTTCGACGACTTCCTCGGCGCCATGAACGACAGCGACAACGCCGACGGCACCGGTGGCGGGAAGTTCTCGATCGAGCGCTCCGGCGGCGATTTCGTCTTCGCCGTGACCCTCGACTCCGAGAACACGACCGAATACCCGGGCCTCGTCGCCGAGATGGCCGACGACATCCACTTCATGATCACGGTGACGTTCCCCGGTGAGGTCAGCGACACCAACGGCGAACTCTCCAACGGCGACCGCACCGTGACGTGGGACGTGGACATGGGCGGCGACACCGAACTCCGCGCCGTCGGTTCCGCGTCGGAGTCGAGCTCACTGGTCCTGTGGATCATCATCGGCGTCGTGGGGATCCTCGGCATCGCCGCGATCGTCCTCGCCGCCGTGAAGATCTCCGCCAGCCGCAAGCGTGCCGCCGTCGCGGCGGTCGAGGTGCCGGGGTCGCCCACCCCCGACTTCCCGCAGTACGGCGCCGCCCAACCCGCCGGACACGGCGCACCGCAGCCCGGCCACGACGGCGTCCCGCCCGGTCCCGATCAGGCGAACCCGTGGGCACCGCCACCGACCCACCCGTCGGGGCCGAACCCCCCGCCGTCCGCATGAGCCGGGCGACGACGCGTTCCTCGCGGTGGTGGCGTCTCGCCGCCGCCGCGGCGCTCCTGGTGGCGTTGACCGGCTGCACGCGGGCCGAGATGAATCTGACGATCGCCGACGACGGCACCGTTTCCGGCGCCATCGTCATGGCCGTCTCTGAGGGACTGCTCAAACCGGAATCCGGTCAGTCCATATCGGATGCTGCCGACGGTTACTTCGAGACGCTCGACGATGACCCGACCGCCGACGTGCCCGGCACCATCGACATCGTCGAATACCGGGAGGACGGCTACATCGGACGCCAGGCCAACCTGGAGAACGTCCCCGCCGAGGAGCTCGAGGAACGCTTCGCCGCCTACGACCTGTCTATAACCGCCGATGGTGGAACCTTCACCTTCGGCATGGTGATCGACCTGACCGAGCATCCGCAAATGGGCGACGACACCCGCGCCGACATGCAGCTGACGGTCTCGGTCACCATGCCCGGCAAGATAACCGACACCAACGGTGAGGCGTCCGGCGGCACCGTCACGTGGACTCTCGACGCGACGGTCGCCAACGAGCTCACCGCCACCGCGACACCCGCCCCGACTCCGACCGCCGAATCCGGTGACGCGGCGCCCGACGACGCGGCCACCGTCGGCGGCGGAGACACGGGAACCGTCGCGCGGATCGTCGCGGCATCCGCCGTCGTCCTGGTGCTCATCGCGATCGGGACGGTGCTGTTCACCCACCGTCGGCGGCAGCGACGTCAGACTCCCGCGATCCTGACGTCCGTGGACATGCAGGCCACCCAGGAGATTCCCGTCATCCGCCCCGACGGCCCACCGCCGCGCTGACGCTCGACGCACACCAATGAGGCCACCGCGACAACGCGGTGGCCTCATTCGTTCGGGGTGCTCAGACGAACAGTGACGTGAACGGCGCGAACGGAAGATTCCGCGCCACCCAGAAGACCGCCCACACGATGAGGAAGTTCGTCGCGAGCGTTGGGGTGATCCGCAGCCGCGGCAGCCGCCACCGCACGTTCGGGAACACCCGGCGCAGCGACCAACGCGCGTACAGGTACAGCAGGAACGGCGCCGCGAAGACGGCGATCGCGTGGTTGTGCGCGGCCTCGGGCAGTTGGAGGGTCAACAGGTAGTAGAAGGCCCGCGTGCCACCGCAACCGGGACAGTCGAAACCGGTGACCAGCTTGAAAGCGCACGTCGTCGGTCCGACGTTGTCGGTCGGGTCGGTCGCGAGGACGAACGCCGCCGCCCCGGCGAAGCAGGTCGCGAGCGCGGCGGGCGCCAGCCAAGCGGGACTGTGTCGAAGGCGGTCCCACACCTTCCCGACGAGACCGCTGGGCGCCCGGACCGGCCGCCGCAGGGCGACGAGCGGGACCTCCTGCGTCCGGTCGGAGTCGACGACGTGTCCGGGAGCGACGTGCGGTGCCCGGATCGGCGGCACGTTCGCGGCTCGTCCCGCCGGAGTCGGCGGGCCGTTGCGCACCACCGGGATCTCCTGGGTGGGTGCTGCCGAGGAGTCGTACATCGTTACGCGGCATCCTTCGTGTCGAAGAGCGGCAGTTGCGCGAGCGGGGTGGGCGACGCCGTCGCCGTTCCCAACGATCCGAACGGACGACCGTCCTTCCGTCGCGTTCCCAGCCTATCCCTATGGCGCGACCGGCGACGAGCGCTTGTCACGCCGCGAGGGCCCGCGTCAACGCCGGAGCGAGATCACCCGCCTGCGGGGCCTCGATCGTGTCAAGCCCGAGCCAGGACGCGAGGGACCGCAGTTCGGCGGCGAGCTCCCCGACGATGTGGTCGACGCGCTCGCCGTGGGCCGCCTCCAACCAGACGGCGGGGATGACGAGGGCGCGGCGGGCGCGGTCGGCCTTCAGGTCGACCCGGGCGACGAGGTGTTCCCCGAGCAGGAACGGGAGCACGTAATACCCGTGCACGCGTTTCGCTGCGGGAACGTAGATCTCGATGCGGTAGTGGAAGTTCCACAACCGCATCGTGCGGTCCCGGTGCCACACGAGCGGATCGAAGGGACTCAGCAGCGCCCGGGCGTCGACGCGGCGGGGGATCCGCGCCTCGGCGTGCAGGTACGCGGGCTTGTCCCAACCCTCCACTGTGACCTTAGTGAGGGTGCCTTCCTCGACCAGCGCCTCGATTCCGGCTTTCGCTCGGGGCCCGGACAGGCGGAAGTAGTCACGCAGTTCGGCGTCCGTCGCCACGCCGAGCGCTCGTCCGGAGTGCTCCAGCAGCACGCGGTGCGCCTCCTCGGCGGGGAGTGCCGGTGCGTCGAGATGCTTCGCGGGGATGACCCGCTCCGGCAGGTCGTAGAAGCGCTCGAAGTTGACCCGCGTCGCCACCGACACCTGCCCGGCCTGGAACAACCATTCGAGGGCCTGTTTCGTGTCCGACCAGTTCCAGCCCCAGTTGTCCCGTGTTCGGGGCTGCTCCTCCTCCAACTGCCGGGCGCTGACGGGGCCGCGTTCGGCGACCTCGGCGCGCAGCCGGTCAACGAGGCCAGGGTTCTCCTCGGCGATGCGTTTCATTCCCGCCCACGCGTGCTCGTGCGCGGCGTCCATGCGCCAGCGCAACGCCGGGTACAACTCGACCGGCAGGAGCGAGGCCGCGTGCCCCCAGTACTCGAACAACTCTCGGCGTCCACTGTAGGCGGCATTGTTGACGAGCTGATGCGGATAGGGCCCGATCCGCGAGAAGACGGGCATGTAGTGCGCCCGCTCGAGGACGTACACGGAGTCGATCTGGAGCAGTTGGGTGTGCGCCAGGACCCGCCGCAGGTGCCGGGCGTCGCGTTTGCCGGACGGCCGGGGCGTCGCCATTCCCTGTGCCGCCAAGGCGATCCGTCGTGCCTGGTCTGCGGTGAGCTTGTCGGTGGCCTGCGCGGATTGAATCACCAGCGCACTGTATCGCCGACCTGTGACATCGCCGACCCGCGTCGGTCGAGGCGGGAGCCGGTCAGTGCCTCCATAGTGGTGCTCAATCCCTCTCGGGTTGACGTCGACGTACGACGGGGTGGCGGCGGTCGCCGACGCCGCACACCGTCGCGGGGTCGCGTGGGGCGGCCTCTAGGCTCGTCGGCATGGCTTTGGGTTATGTCCGGCCGGCCCGTGCGGCCGACGCCGCCGATATCGGCCGCATTCAACTGACGACATGGCGCGCGGCGTACGACCGCATCGTCCCGGAATCCGTCCTGTCCGAACTGGATGAGGCGTGGTTGGCGGAACAATGGGAACCGGCGTGCGCGCAACCGCCGAGTCCCGCCCATCGCGTGTTCGTGGCGATCGAGCAGGCCGAGAGCGATCCGAGTCGGATTCACACCATCGGTTTCGCGGCGGTCGAACCCGATCCGGACGACGCCACGGCGGGCACGATGACGGAGCTCCTGGTCGAGCCCCGCTTCGGGCGGCGCGGGCACGGCAGCCGCCTCCTCGCGGCGGCCGTCGCGCACTGGCGCGAGCACGGCGTCTCCACGGCCTCGGCCTGGGCCTTCACGCGGGACTCGGCGACGCTGGCGTTCTACAAGTCCGCGGGTTGGGCACCGGACGGCGTGCGCCGCACCCTGGACATGGCGGGCACGGCCGTTCCTCAACTGCGTCTGCACACGAACCTCGACGGGGCCGACACCGAGGAGTGACGCGTTCCCATCCGGCACGGTGGTCGAGTGTGTCGGAGTCTCGTCGCGTCCGTCGGCTGCCATAGCATCGCCACCGTGACTCTTCGGATGAACCGTGTCGAGATTCGCCGGGGCGCGACGGCGGCTGTCCTGCTCACCGCGCTCCTGTTCCTGTCCGGGTGTCTCAAGATCGACATGACCGTGACCGTCAACCCCGACGACACGGTGGACGGATCGGTGACGGCGGCGGTCGATCGGGACGCGATCGACGTCATCGGGCGGCCGGAGGTGGACGAGTTCGTCGACTCCCTCACCGAGGACGTCCCGGGCGCCTACCGGTCCGAGGACTACGGCGATGATCGTTTCGAGGGCCGGACCACCTATTTCGAGGACGTTCCGCTCGACGACTTCGGCACCGGCGCCGAGGACCGTGACGATGAGGCCCACATCGCGATAGTCCACACCGACGACGAATACCGTCTTGACGGCCGGTGGCGCGTCCCCGATGTGGACCCGGACGTCGCGACCGAGTTCGATCCCGAGGTCCTCGACGCGGCGGAGTTCACCGTGTCCGTCACCTTCCCCGGCGAGGTCGTCTCTCACAACGGCGAGCTCAGCGGCACCACCGTCACCTGGAAACTGCGCCCGGGCAGCGACAACGACCTGCGGGCCGTCTCCCGCGACCACGAGGGCGCTCGCCTCGCCCTGATCGTCCTGATCGTCTCCGTCGTGTTGCTGGCGCTGGTGGCGCTCGCCCTGTTCGTCCAGTTGCGCCGCCACTCGATCGGGTCCGCCGGTCGGTGACCGGTGGAGCCTCGGCGACACGCCCGAATCCGGATGCCGACCGGGCTACCGCGGGCGATAAGGCGTGGCGATGGGCGGGAACCGCGCCTCTGACATCATTCCTGAATGATCGAGGCACTGTTGGTCCTGTTGGGGACGATCGTCGTCGTGGGCGCGGTCGGTTGGCTGATCTGGCGTCGACGGGGCGCGAGCGCAACCCGCCCACGGCTCGTCGCCAAACCCGTCGAGTCGCTGCCGGAGGGCGCGCCGAGGCCCGGCGAGATCTGGTGGGCCGAGGTGCCGTTCGAGGAGGGTTCGGGTTCGAAGCACCGGCCGTGCCTCGTCCTGGGGCTCTATCGCGACGGTTTCCACGTCCTCAAGATCACGAGCCAGCAGAAGCGTCGCGTCGGTTACATCCGCATCCCGACGAGGGAATGGGACCCGAAGGCCGACCAGGACAGCTATCTCGACGTGACGGCACGGCTGGTGATCGTCGGCAGCTACTTCGATCGCAAGGCCGGTGACATCGACACGCGTACCTGGAACGTCGTCGAACGCGTGCACCGCCTCTGACCACGGTTCGGCCGCATGGACAGGGGACGAACGACGTCGCGAACCCCCTCGAAGCACCCGGGTCCCGAACCGGTCCTCTCCACTGTCATTGCGCCGCAACGACAGTGGAGAGGACCGGGGCTGCGTCCATAGCAGCCCGACCCACGTGGCGCACTCGCTTGCCGGTTTTCCCCACCCGTCCTCTCTCCGTCGGCGACGATCCGGTCGACACCAACGTGAGGAGGTTGTTCGATGCGTCAGCGCATCATCGCGATTCTCATCGCGATCGTCGCCGCGCTCGCGGTAACGGGGACCGCGACCGCGTCCGCGTCCAAGGCCGAACAGCAACGGTTCATCGAGGACGCGGGTCGCAACGTCGCCCCGAGTCAGGAGAAGTACGGGGTCCCGGCGTCCGTCGCGGTCGCGCAGGCGATCCTGGAATCCGGTTGGGGCAAGAGTGATCTCGCCTCGGGCTCCCGAAACCTGTTCGGCATGAAGTGCAAAGACCGAAAGCCGGGGCCGATCGCGACCGACTGCGTCAAGTTGCCGACGAGCGAGTGCGACAAGTCGGGTTGCTGGAAGACCCACGCCTGGTTCCGGGTGTACGACAAGGTCGAGGACTCGTTCGCCGACCACGGCCTGTACCTGTCGACGAACGAGCGGTACGCCAAAGCCTTCGACCACACCGCCGACGCCGACCGGTTCATTGTGGAAGTTCACCGTGCCGGATACGCCACGGATCCGAAGTACGCCGACAAGATCATCAAGTTGATGAACCAGTACGACCTGTATCGGTTCAACAGCACTGAAAGTCGAGTCTAATCATCCAATGTGTTGGGTGGGGTTCGTCTCGGGCGGGCCCCATCCGGCGCTTCGGGGATCGTCCACCTCGTCACAGTATCGACGCTTGTGACTACTATGTGCATGCGTGAATCAACCTTTCGACCCGACCGTGCCGACGGGTCGATCAACGGGACAGGTGATGACGAGAATGCCCAATCGACGCGTGCACTGGATCTTCCACGGTACGTCCCTAATGGAACACTACGAGGGGTTCGCGCCCGAACTCGTGAACCAGTCGGCCCTGCCTCCGGTCGGTTCGGAGGTCGTCGTGGAGCGGTGGAGGCGACGCGGTTGGGTCCACCAGCTCTGGCTCCGACTCCGCGCGGCCCGTCCCGACGCCGCCGTCCACTTCGACAATCACGCCCTCGGCGGCGCCACGTCCACCGACATCATCGACATCATCGCCGCGAGGGACGTTCCCCGCTCCCCGGCCGACATCGCCTTCCTCGGCGCCGGCACCAACGACGTATGGCGCAAACACCAGGGTCGCCTCGACGAGCACGTCCCGATCGACGTCTACGCCGGCGCGCTGTCACACGCCATCGAACAACTCTCCCTGCGCGCCCGTCACGTCGTCATCGTCGGCGAACCCTCCTTCGGCTGGGACGACGACTGCGACGTCGAGTCGATGAACGCCGAACTCGCCGAGTACGGGGACGCCGCGCGGCGAATCGCGACCATCGAGGGCGCCCGGTATCTCGACCTCACGACGCCCATCCGTTCGGCCGCGTCCCTACTCGGCGACGAGGACTCGCCTTGGAGCGATGGCGCGCACCTGTCCGAAGTAGGCGACGCCATAGTCGCGTCGACCGTCGAGGCGGCCCTGCGGCGATGGCGCTGGTGGCCGACCTCGGCCCCGCGCAGACGCCCGCCCGCCGACACCGCCCGATTGCTCGCCGAGGCCACCACGATCACGACGGCGATGTCCGGCATCCTCGATGAGGACGGCCATCGCATCGACATCACGGTAGACGCGAGCACCTCGACGGCGCAGGTCAAACGCGCCGCCGACGTCGCGGCGCTCGGCTGCGACCGTGACGGTGGACGCT
The DNA here is from genome assembly GCF_965137155.1 of Stackebrandtia soli. Lineage (NCBI taxonomy): Bacteria > Bacillati > Actinomycetota > Actinomycetes > Glycomycetales > Glycomycetaceae > Stackebrandtia > Stackebrandtia soli. The sequence continues at coordinate 132,901 of NZ_CBCRZX010000007.1, read as the reverse complement.
CCGTCCAGACGCGCCAGCACTGGCGACGTTTCCTCGCCGAGACCGCGACGGTCGGCGCCCTTCAGCCTGAGAGCGGCCGCAGCGCCGGTCAGGTTCAAGAGGTCAACCGCCTCGCCGAGGAGCTCGGCGACGTCATCGTCCGAGGCATCGGCCCCGTCCGGGAGGCCTTCGTCCTCGACTGTGGAACGACCGAGCGCGGCACCGACCTCGTGCTGTTCGGACGCTACCGGACCGCCTCCGTCCATCTCGGACTGAAAGACGATCCGGTCTCCACACGGTGAACCCCGGCCCCGCGCCGCGTTAGGCCACGAGCAGGTACGCGATGATCGTCGCCACCGCCAAGACCGCGCCCAACCGTGGGCTCTTGTAGACCGTGAACGGGATCGGCTCGCCCGAAGCGTCCACCGTCGGCAACTTCGGAGTCCCCGCGAAACCCGTCGCGACATAGCCCGCGATCAGGAACACCACCGGTAGCAGGAACCCGACCCACAACCACGCGTTGGCGGGGAACCAGCCGTCCTCCATGCCCGACGCCAGGACCAACTGCACGCCGAAGCAGCACACCATCGCGATTCCGTAGACGAGCGTGTTGCGCAACAGCGGGCGCGAACCCGGAGCCACCGGCGGCAGTCGGGCCGCGTCCAGCAGATCTCGATGGTGATCGGCCGCCAGCCGACTCCAGCGGTCCGCCTCCGCCAACTCGGCGTCGATGTCGGTGTCGGCCGGTGGCGGATCCTCCTCGGCGCTCGCACGCAGGTCGGGCACGCCCGTCTTCAGGTCCTTGGCCGTGTCGGACAACTGGTCCTGGAACTGCCTCAACTGTGCCTGGATCGCCTCCACCTGCTCCTTTTTCGAGCCGTACCGGGCCGTCCATTCGGCACTGTCGGACTCGTTCTTGCCCAGCACCGAACCGAACGCGTGCATGATCGCGTCGTACTTCGGGTCGTCCGCGCTCGTCATCGGCTCGCCTTCTCCTGTCGGTCTGGTCGCGCGAAGGGGACGCACAGCGTCGTCGCGGTGGTGTGCCTGTCGATGGCGAGCACCCGGTTGTCCCGGGGGGCATAGTCGTGCGCGGGATCGCCGATGAACGGACCGAACTCGGATCCGGGGACGTTCATCATGACGAGGCACGCGACGTCCTCGCGGTTGCTCGACCCACCCAGATCATCGAGGAGTCCCCGGAGGCTCCGCCACCAGCCGATGAGATGAATTCCGCGTGGGGGGCCCTGTTTCAGCACCTGCCGGAACCGTCGCTGGTCGATCGGCGACAGCTGACCGGCGAGTGCCTCGCAACCCGCGATGACGAGGTAGACGGGCCGCTCGGAATCGGTGCGCTCGGTGAGTTCGGCGAGCAGCTGCGGCAGATCCGTCAGGTTGAGGACCTTGTGGTCATGGTGTGTCGCCGCGAGTTCCGCCGCGATGTCCCCGAAGGCCGGTCCGGCGGTCGCCGTCAAGTTCGCCAAGAGGAACGTCGCGTCGCCTGGGTGATGCTGCGCGGCCAGGCTGACGACGGCCGCGTGTTGGATGTCCGCCGCGGCGTCGGCGGAACCGACGAACGCGACATGACGACCGGGAACCGGACCCAGCTCGAAGCAGGTCGTGGACAGATCGAGGTCGATCGATCGTCCGATGAGGACCTTCGGTCGCGCCGTCCCCGGTGTCAACGCCCGGTAGGTCGGATCGTCGCGGACATGTTGAGTCGCGTAACCGGCGAAGACCGTCGGTTGCGGTGCCGTCGGATCACGGCGCTCCCACAGTCGATGCCGCAGCGCCGTCAGGACCTCGCCATCGGCCGTGACGTCCGGGAAGTGCACCAGTCGATCGAAGCCCGGCGTCCCGCCCTCGGGATTGATGACGGCCTGGCCGAGCGTGATCGCGTCGGCGGAGGTATTGGTCGTCTGGAGTACATGCCGGGCGCCAGGAAGCGCCACCCGCAAAGGGAACTGGCCGAAGATCGAGTCCTGCTTCGTGTACAGCGCCTCCACCCCCGACACCGTCTGACTCGCGAGTACCAAGTGGACACCGTACGAACGGCCCTTGCGTGCCAGCTCCTCCAAGTGCGCCACCGCCTTCCTGGCGAGCCGATCGTTGCCCGCGAACAGGACGTGGAACTCGTCGATGACGGCGACCAGGCGAGGTAGGTGCGAGTGCGGTTCCCGTCGGCGAAGATCGGAGAGCTTCGTGACGCCGGCGCGCTTCATCGCCGTGGCGCGCCGTGACAGCTCGGCGCGCAGTGCCGCGAGCATCGCCGTCCCGTACTCCCGGTCGGATTCGACGCCGACGGCGCGCACCTGCGGTATCCAGGACGGATCGATCGGCGACGGCGTGAACTCGGTGAAGGAGACACCCTCCTTGAAGTCCAACAGGTACAGCGCCAGCTCGTCCGGTCCGTACCGAGCCGCCAGCCCGTACAGGACGTCCAGGAGGAACACCGTCTTGCCGCCTCCCGTGCGCCCACCGATCAACCAGTGCGGGGTCGCGTCGTCGAAGCTCAGCACGACGTCGCCACGTGCGTCGCGACCGACCACGGTCGACAGGCCGGCGACGCTCGACGCGCCCCCGTGATCGCTCGGCAGCAACGCCGTCATGTCCAGCCGAGTGGCGTCCCGACGGCGTTCGCACAGTCGGCTGTAGACATTGCCGGTGACGCCGGGCGGCGGCTCGCCGTCGAACGTGACCGGCACGGGAATCCCTTGTACGCGATGCGTTCGAGCGCCGTCACCGATCGAGACATGGCACCCGTGCTCGATGGACGGCGGACGATCGTGGCCGTGTTGACCACGCCAGCCCGCCACGATCAGGTGGGTCCGCCCATGCGGACCCGCGTGTGCGAGTGCCGCGATCCGCGCCAGCAACGCCTTCGACGGTTGTGGCGGCAACCCCGCGATGACGATGAGCTGATACGGCAGATCCCCGAGGCCCCGTCCATCGCTCTTCGCCTGGTGGGCGTCCTGCACACGTCGTTCCGCCGCCGCCAGGACCCGCTCTAGGGCGCCGAGATCGGTGGCGATCGGCTCGATCACCGACGCGCTCACCAGCGGCGCCGCCGCCGCGAAGGTCTGCCCCAGTGTCACACAGTCCACAAGCGAGATATCGAGACGATCGACGGCGGCGGCCAAACGCACCAACAGGCTGTTCAGCAGACCAGCGACCTGTGGGTTGGCCGCGTCGGCATCGATGACGAGGTGCCGGAGACCAAGGAGCGGGACGACGGCGGGAAAGTCCGTGTCGTCCGTGGCGTGCGCGGAACCGAGTCGCACGTGGACGATCTCGGGCGCCGTGAGTCGGCGCGAGCCGCGGTCGATCATGGACGATTCGGCGCCGAGCGCTCCCGGCGTGATCGTCGCGGCGGCGATGGTGGCGTCGGCGGCGAGTCGCCGCGCCTGGTCGGTGATCGAGTCGGGGCGGGGAATGGCCTGCCGCAGTCGTTCCAGGTGCGCCGTCGCCCGGTCGGCGTGGAACACGGCGCGACGGTGCGCCGAGATCGCCAGTCGTAGTTGTCGCTGCCAGCCGGTCACGTCGCGGCGCCTTTCGACGGGGTCGGGTGTGGTCGTCGTGTGACCATCGTAAGGGCCCGTTCCGAAGCCGCGACCCCCGAAGCGCTCCGGGGATCGCGGCGGTGACCCGTGGAGCCGCCCGCGTTTCGCGCGTCGCGCTCACCGGATCGAAGAGTTCGCGGCCGATCGGAGCGGGGGTTCGGGGTGCCGCGCCGTTCCGGCCTGGTGGGCGGTGTTCTCAAGCGGTAGCCGCAGTGGAGTTCTGAACGATTCGTCTGGTCTTCGGCTCGCGGCTACTCGGCCGAGTCATCGGCTTCCGTCACTCCCACTCGGCTTGGTGGGGTGGTGTGCGGGCGCGTGCCTTTCGTCGGCGGCCCTGGCGGAGCCCACCAAGCCGAGTGAGACGACCCGTACGTTCTGGCCCCACGCCGACGGCTTGCGTTCTGCGGCTTGGTGGGGCTCCCCTCCTGTACCGAGTGGATCTTCCGTCCCGTAAACCGCCCCACCAAGCCGAAGGCCTGGGGCCGTCCGATCCTGAGTGGAGCTTTCCCGTCTCACGCGTCGTCTTGGCCGGGTCTCCCGTCGGATGACGCCTCGCCGGCTGATTCGGCGACCCCCGTGGAGTGGACGACCGCGGAGCCAAGGCCGTCGCCCCGTTTCGCCTGCCCGGCGACGTCTCGGTTCGGTCAGGCTCCGTTCGGCTCGTCAGGATTCCCGGGTCAGGCTCCGCCTGCCCGCCTGGGTTCTCGCTCCCGGGTCAGGCTCCGCCTGCCCGGAAGATGTCAATGTTTCCGGAGACGGTGTTGACGCGCAGTTCCATGTTCGCGGTCGTCTCGGTCGGCATGTCGCCGACGGCGAGATCGCTGGCGGTGGTCCCGGAGACCGAGTTCAGGTCCAACCAGACCCCGGTTCCGGCGGCGACGCCGACCGACGCCGACCCGGAGACCGTCTTGATCCGGTGCGAACCGGTGCGGGCGCGGTTGACGGTCACATCGCCGGAGACGCTGCCGATCTGCGCCGAACCGCCGACGGAACCGACGCGCACGTCGCCGGACACCGACTTCAGGCTCACGTCGTTGGCGACGTTGTCGATCTGCAGGTCACCGGAGGCGGTGTTACCGCGTGCGTCTCCGGTGCAGTTCATCACGTGGATGTCGCCCGACGCGGTGTTCACGGAGGCCTCGCGGGCCTGCTCGATGGACACGCCACCCGACGCCGTCGTGACGGACACCGTGTCGAGTTCGCCGCGCAGCTGGACCTGAGCCGACGCGACCTTGGTGTTGACGGAGGAACCGCGCGGAACCCGGACGGTGACCCGGATCGACCCGGAGTTCTTGCCGAAGAACCATCCGGCCATCCCCTCGGGGCCCTGGATGCTGAGGCGGTCGTCGCGGAAGTCCACCTTCGTGGCCTCCGCGGTCTCGACGGAGCGCTTGTCATTGCGGTACGGGGATACGTCGACCAGGGCGGTGTCGCGTTCCTCCGCGATCACCTCGCACTCGCCCGAAGCGATCGTGATGCTGACGGAAATCGGTGTGCTGCAAGGGAATTCGGACATGGTGAAGGCACCTTTCGAGCAGGCTCGGATTTGACTTGGTCAGGAGGCCGACGGAGGAGTGGGGTCATCCGCCGGTTCAGGAGGACCGCTTAACCGGTCCTTTATGGTCTATCAGGCTTGCGCGTAACCGGTGACGCGCTTGCCGAAGCGCGCGCGCCCGGCCTGACTCGACGGCCCCGACGGCGGCGGGGCGCCGTGCACCGACGCGTTGATGGCGCGGACGAGCCACGCGTTGACCGAGATCGACTCGGCGGCGGCGCTGCGTTCGACGGCTTCCTTCAACGGCTCCGGCAGCCGTAGCGTGATACGCGCGATGTCCCCGGAGTCGTTGACCGGCGCCGGTGGCGGCTCCGGTGGTGCCTGCGGCGTCTCGCTGACGACGAGATCGGCCTGTCGAGCGCGCATGCGCACCTCGACCGTGGCGGGGTTGCCCGCGCGATTCAGCTCGCCCGTGATCTCGGCGGCGGCATCGGACAGGGCTTCCAGGAGGGCCAGCCGCAGAGACGACTCGAGCGAGGTCGACAGCAGCTCGGCCGTTCGCACCGCGTCATCACCGGCCGGAGCGGCGGCTGCGGCGAGGTCGCGCCGCAACGATTCGAGATAAGGGCTCAGATCCATGACGCCAGTATGGCACTATTTGTGGCGTCGCGCAAGTCCCGCAGGAATGTCATGCAGACGTCGACGCGCGGCAGGCGTCGCCAACGCAACCGTGCGGACAGCCTGACCGATCGTCGTCCAGGTGACGCGCGGCGGTGCCGATATCCCGGACGACCAGCGACATCGTTCGATGCCGTAGGCTCAGCGCCGACGAAACGCCAAGGGGTAAGGAGCACACACGCATGGCTGAGACCGTGTCGCCACAGGCCACCATCATCGGCTGGACTCACTTCGAGCCGCCGCAGGATGTTCCCTGGGAGACCGACACCGACGGCGGCCAAGCTCTGGCGGAGTTCGCCGGGCGCGCGTGTTACCAATCCTGGAGCAAGCCCAATCCGAAGACGGCCACCAACGCCGGCTACCTCGAGCACATTCTCCAGGTGGGGCACCTGTCCGTCCTCGAACACGGCACCGTGTCCTTCTACCTGACCGGTCTGTCCCGGTCTCTGACTCACGAGTTGATCCGGCACCGCCACTTCTCGTACAGCCAGCACTCGCAGCGATACGTCCCCGAGCGCGACGCCAAGATGGTCGAGCCCGACGTCATCGCCTCCGACCCCGAACTGCACCGCATCTTCATGGAAGCCGCGAGCGCGTCCCAGGACGCCTACACCGCGCTCCTCGAAGGGCTCGAGAAGAAGTTCGCCGACGTCCCCAACGCGACGCTGCGCCGCAAACAGGCCCGTCAAGCCGCCCGGGCCGTCCTTCCGAACGCGACCGAGACCCGGATCGTCGTCACCGGCAACTACCGGGCGTGGCGCCACTTCATCGCGATGCGCGCCAGCGAACCCGCCGACGTCGAGATCCGCAACCTCGCCGTCACCTGCCTGCGTCAGCTGCAGGCGAAGGTGCCGAACGTCTTCAACGACTTCGCCATCCACTCCCTCGAGGATGGCAGCGAGGTCGCGTCCAGCCCGTACGTTCACGAGGGCTGACCGACCCGCCTCACCATCGTGCAAGCCGATCGGCCGTCACGTCGACGTGACGGCCCCGCGCCCGGCCGTCCGCCGCGCGCCGGCGATCGCGAACCCCACGACAACCCTCCCGAGCACGTCCACTCCGCCCGACGGCTGCCACGATCCATGATCGCGGTCGGCTGTCGGGCGAACAGTGCCGTGCCCGGCCCAGAACGGTAGGTTGAATTTCATGACGCGTGACGTTTCACGTCCGTTCGGACGTCTCCTGACTGCCATGATCACGCCTTTCGACGCGGCTGGCGAACTCGACATCGCCGCGGCCGGGGCGCTCGCCCGCTACCTCGTCGATGAACAGGCCTGTGACGGTCTGGTCATCAACGGCACGACCGGCGAGTCACCCACGACGAGCGACGACGAGAAGCGACGTATGGTCGCCGCCGTCCTCGACGCCGTGGGCGACCGCGCGGCCGTCGTCGCCGGTGTCGGCACCTCCGACACCGCCCACAGTGTCAAGCTCGCCGCGGCGGCAGCCGCCGAGGGCGCGCACGGACTGCTCGTGGTCAGTCCGTACTACAGCAAACCGCCGCAACCGTTCCTGGTGCGGCACTTCACCACGATCGCCGACAGCACCGAGCTGCCGGTGATGTTGTACGACATTCCTGGCCGCACTGGTGTCCCGATCGAGACGGCGACGCTCATCGAGCTGGCGACGCACCCGCGCATCGTCGCAGTCAAGGACGCCAAGGGCGACCTGTACGCGACCCAGCAGGTGATGGCCGCGACCGATCTCATCATCTACAACGGAGTCGACGAGCTCAACCTCGCCGCGTACGCGCTCGGCGCGGTCGGCGCGGTCAGCGTCACCTCGCACCTCGCGGGCGCGACGATAGCCGCGATGTTCGACGCGATCGACGCCGGTGACCTCGTCACGGCCCGTCGTCTCAACGATGAGCTGCTGCCCGTCACACGCGGCATCATGTGCCGGACCCAGGGATTGGTGGCCGTAAAGGCCGCACTGTCGGCGCGCGGGCTCGCCACCGGGTCACCCCGGCCGCCCCTGTTCGACGCCGACGACGAATTGCGTGCCGCCATCGAGGCGGATCTTAAGGAAGCGGGTAGATAACCGAATGAAACAGAGCAATTTGGGCGCGCCACCGCCGTTGGCGCGCGGAGCGCTGCGTGTCACTCCATTGGGTGGCCTCGGCGCGATCGGCCGGAACATGACGGCTTTCGAGATGGACGGCCGGATCCTCATCGTCGACTGTGGTGTGTTGTTCCCCGACATGGACCAACCCGGCGTCGACTTGATCCTGCCGGACTTCACGTCCCTACTAGACAGACTGGACGACATCGAGGCGATCGTCCTCACCCACGGCCACGAGGACCACATCGGAGCCGTTCCATACCTGTTGGCGCACAAGCCCGAGATTCCGCTCGTCGGATCCCAGTTCACGCTTGCGCTCATCGAGGCGAAACTGCGCGAACGCAGGATGAAGCCGGTCACGATCTCCGTGACCGAGGGCGAGTCCGTCGCGCTCGGCCCGTTCACGTGCGAGTTCTTCGCCGTCAACCACTCCATCCCGGACGCGATGGCCGTTGCGATCCGCACCATCGCGGGCGTCGTCCTGCACACCGGTGACTTCAAGATGGACCAACTGCCGCTCGACGGACGCGTCACCGACCTGACCGGTTTCGCGCGCCTCGGCCACGAGGGCGTCGACCTGCTGCTGTCGGACTCGACGAACGCCGAGATTCCCGGCTTCGTCACGTCCGAGCGGGAGATCCGTCCGGTCCTCGACAACATCTTCCGCACGGCTGAGGGCCGCATCATCGTCGCGTCCTTCGCGTCGCATGTGCACCGCGTCCAGCAGGTCTTCGACTCCGCTCGGGAACACGGCCGCAAGGTCGCCTTCATCGGTCGTTCGATGGTGCGCAACATGGGCATCGCCCGGGACCTTGGACTCCTGCAGATCCCTGCCGGGGCGCTCGTGTCGATGGACGAGGCGAGCCGTCTCCCCGACGAGGAGATCGTGTACATGTCGACGGGTTCGCAGGGCGAGCCGATGAGCGCGCTCGGCCGCATGGCTTCCGGTGACCACCGGCACGTCACCGTCGAAGCGGGCGACACCGTCGTGTTGGCCTCCTCGCTGGTACCTGGAAACGAGACCGCCGTCTACGGCGTCATCAACCGTCTGTCGCGGTCGGGGGCGACCGTCATCCATAAGGACGTCGCGAAGGTGCACGTCTCCGGGCACGCCCCGGCAGGCGAACTGTTGTACCTGCTCAACATCGTCAAGCCGTCGAACTTCCTGCCGGTGCACGGCGAGTGGCGGCACCTGCGCGCGCACGCGCGTCTGGCCGTGGCCTCCGGTGTGCCGAAGGACCAGGTGATCCTGGTCGAGAACGGTGACGTCGTCGACCTCGTCGACGGTGTCGCGCGGACCGTCGGCCACATCGACAACAACTACATCTACGTGGACGGCCTCGCCGTCGGCGACGTCGGCGAGCCGGTGCTCACCGAGCGCCGCATCCTCGGCGACGGCGGTTTCATCTCCGCGACCGTTGTCGTCGACTCGGTGACGGGCAAGGTCGTGGGCGGTCCGACCGTCTCCGCGAAGGGCTTCAGCGAGGACCCGTCGGCCTTCGACGGGGTGCTGCCGCTGATCACCGAGGCGTTGGACAAGGCCGCGGCCGACGGCGTCACCGACCCGCACCAGTTGCAGCAGACCGTGCGACGCACCGTCGGCCGCTGGGTCAGCGACACCTACCGTCGTCGGCCGATGATCGTTCCGCACGTCGTGGAGGTATGACCCTGCTCACCGATCGTGACCGTCTATAGGGGGCGAACTCGTTCGGTGGGTTGATCGATTTTCGCGCGAAGGTGCCGCCACCACGGCACCTTCGCGTCGTCCATTTCAGATCAATGCTCGGCGGCGCGCCCGACCAGGCTTTCGATAATGGCAGGCGGCGACGGACGACGCTGACTAGGTTCTTCGATCATGGACCTGACGATCACGACCCTCGCCGACCGACCCGAACTCGCCGACGCGCTATGGACGATGCCCGACGACTGGCCGGCCTTCCTGCTGGAGGACCCGGTGAGCTGGTCCCACTTCCCCCAGGTTGTCGCGAACCTGCCCCAGTACGTTCTCGTCGCGACCGACGACGCGGACGGCTCGCTCGTGGCCCGCGCCCTGAGCGTCCCGTTCGGGCTGATGAACCCGGGGCGCGGTTCGCTTCCGGGGACGGGCTGGGATCAGGTGCTCATGTGGGGCATCTCGGATCACCGGCACGGTCGTCCGACGGACATGGTGTCGGCTCTGGAGATCGCGATCCGGATCGACGCGCGGGGCAAGGGCCTCTCGTCGCGAATGCTCGCCGCCATGCGGGACAACGCCCGGGCGCATGGGTTCACCGAACTCGTGGCGCCGATCCGTCCGACGTCGAAACATCTGCACCCCGACATGCCGATGGCGGAGTACGCGCAACTAACTCGTGACGACGGCCTGCCGGTCGACCCGTGGATCCGCACCCACGTGCGGGCGGGAGCGGTCATCGATTCGGTCGCGCCGGCGTCGATGACGGTCTCTGGTTCGCTCGACCAGTGGCGGCAGTGGACGGAGCTCCCGTTCGACGAGGATGGTCCGGTCATCGTGCCGGGCGGCCTCTCGCCGGTGCGCTGCGATCTCGCCAACGACTACGCCGTCTATGTCGAGGCGAACCTGTGGGTCCGCCACCGGCTCGACTGACGGCCCCAATCGGCGACGCCTCGCCGGGCGACCCAAGCGGTCGATCCGGCGAGGCGTTTCCGTTCCGTCGTCTCCCGAACCCATACGTTCTCCGCGCCCGTCGACCCAACACATCCATCCCAGTTCACCCGACCGCGGCGGTCCCGAGGGGACCGAGCCGCGCGAGTCGCATGATTCGCGCGCCACGACTCATGCGAACCCCGTGCCCGCCGTGGGCAGCATGACGGTGCACGGCGATCCGACACGTCGGCCGAGACTCTCGACGCCGTGTCGGCATCGCCGTAACAGAGAAGGGGTATCGATGTGAACCGACGACGACCGCGCAACTTGATCACCGGCACGATCGTGGGCGTGGCGCTGCTGTTCATCGGCGGCCAGACGATCCACGCGCTCGCCGAGTCCCCCGACGGCACCGTCATGCGCGCGGACTATGAGGACGGCGCGAAGAACTCGGGCTACGCCGATATTGGGCTCAACGAGTGCTGCACTCCCCGTTCATTGCAGGTCGTGGACCTCGCTCGGACCGGTGACCACGCGATCCGGAGCCAGTTGACGTACGGCGACGCGCCCGTCAACGGAGGCGTTCGCGCGGAGAGTCACACCGTCGCGATGGATCCCAGTTACTTCGATTCCGGAGACACCGCCTACTACGGCTTCAGCGTCTACATCGTCAGCCACTGGCAGACCGACTCACGCGAGGACATCGTCTTCCAATGGCACAACTGGCCGGACGCGTGCGAGGCGTCCAAGGTGCCGAGCGCGTTCCTGACGATTCAGCCGACTGGACAGTGGCGGCTGCGAGTCAACTCCGACGGTGACGCCTGCTCGACCCCCGAATCGATCGACAAGACCAGTTTCGATCTCGGCGCCGTCAAGCCGGGACAGTGGAACGACTTCGTGTTCAAGTTCGATTGGGATCACGGGGTCGACGGCGGTATCGAGACCTGGCACCAGACGAGCAAGAGTCCCGGATGGAAATCGGTGCTCAGCGCCACCGGGCCGAACACCTTCAATGACGACCCGACCACCCACGGGTATCTGAAGTGGGGAATCTACAAGCCCGCGTGGAACACCGCTCCAACCGATGTGGACACTCGAGTGCTGATCCACGACAACGTCGCGATCGGCGACAGTTTCGCGTCCGTCGATCCCTCGGTCGGTTAGGGAACTCGTATCGCCCGCGCCGTGCGGGAGAGTGGTCCGACCACTCCTCCCCGTGGGCGTCAGCCGCGCGGCCGGAACGCACCGCCACGGACGCCGGTGCGTCAATTGATGTCGAGGTCGTTTACGCGGCAGCGAATCCCCATTCGGGCACAATCAATCTACTATGGATCAATCGTCGCCGTTCCCGGTCAAGCGTCAGGATCGGGGCGGCGCGGTCGTCGGGTGCGGGATCGCGTTCGGCGGCGTCACCCGCAAGTCGGTGACGACGCCGTCGCCCGGCAGGTCGATCATCGTGGTGATCAACTGCGCCACCGTTTCCGGCCGCATCGCCCGGCCGGGGTCGTAGTCGTCCGCCGCGCCGAGCTCGGC